>NZ_ADXM01000050.1:0-97590 GCF_000179255.1 Synechococcus sp. CB0205 | reverse complement strand
GTACGGGCTGATGGAAAAGCGTCTGGCCAACATCATCACCACACCGGGAATGGTGGTGGCTGTCTCGATGGCGATTGGCCTGTTGGTGGCAAACCCTGCCTGGCTTCAGCAGGGATGGATGCACGCCAAGTTGGCCTTTGTCGCGGCCCTGCTGGCCTATCACTTCTTTTGTTATCGCCTGATGGGGCAGCTGCAACAGGGAAGCTGCGGCTGGAGTCCCAAACAACTGCGGGCCCTCAATGAGCTGCCGACCTTGCTGTTGGTGATCGTTGTGATGCTGGTGGTCTTCAAGAACCAGTTCCCAACCGGAGCCGCCACCTGGTTCATCGTGGCCCTGGTGGTCTTCATGGCCGCCTCCATTCAGTTCTATGCCCGCTGGCGCCGCCTCCGGGCCGAGAAGGAAGCCGCCGCAGCTAGCTAGTGCGCCATCCCCTGGTTCCGGTCCTGCAATCCGTCACGGCTGAATGCTGCCCAACGCGGCTGAATTTCCACTGCCACACCACAAACAGCGATGGCAGCCTCGCGCCTGAGGCCTTGGCCCAGCAGGCCCTCTCCATCGGCCTGGAGCATTTGGCGGTCACCGATCACCACAGCACAGCTGCTTTTTTGGCAATCCAGCGCTGGTTTGAGCAGCAGCTGGAGAGCGGGATGAGCCCGCCCCAACTCTGGAGTGGCATCGAGATCAGCTGCCTGCTGGAGGGCTGCCTTGTTCATGTCCTCGGTCTTGGTTTTGATCCCGAACACCCTGCGCTGGAGCCCTATCGCCAGGGCCAAGCTCCGATCGGGGAAGCGCTGAAGGCCAGCGAGGTCAGGCGCCGGCTCCATTCCGCTGGGGGATTGGCGTTGCTGGCCCACCCCGGCCGGTATCGACTGCCGTTTCAGCGATTGATCCCCGCGGCCGCAGATCTGGGGTTCGATGGGGCCGAGGCCTACTACGACTACGACATGCAGCCGCAATGGCGTCCGACGCCGTTGGTGTGCGACTCGGTCTCAGAACTTCTGACCAAACACGCACTTCTGCGAAGTTGCGGTACCGATACCCATGGGTTCGAGCTTTGTGGCCGCTAGGGTTTCCGGAGATCCTGAACCCTTGCGATGGGCCTGTTTGATCGCCTGCTCGGCAATAACCAGTCGCAGTCTCCCCTGACCAAGCGGGAGCCAGCGAAGAAGAAGGAGGAAGCGTTCTTCCTCGACGCCGATTCCTCCAGCAGCATGGGGAATGTCGACTTCATGCGTCAGTCGAACACGATCCGTCGCACCTTCCCCGGCACCGCTGCCAGCCCTGGGAGCAAGGAAATCGTTGACGAGGTCGCCTCGATGACGGCCCGTCGTGTCATCAAATCTGATGGGCTTGGTGACCCGAAAAAACCTGAGGTGCAGACCGATCTGACGGGTGGCATCCCGAAGGAAGTCAAGAAGACGTTCTGCGAGCCGATGAGCCAGGCCGAGCTGGACGAGCGCAAGCGTGGTTCCTCCGTCGGCGTGAACGTCCCCGGTGGCCCTGCCGCCATCAACGCCCAGAAGCAGCAAGAGAAAGCTCAGCAGGATCAAGCCCAGCCCAGCACCCCTGCATCCACGTCGAAGCCCGGGGACATTGGTGCCTTCAAGGGCTGGGTCAAGGACCTCTAACCCTCGATCAGCGCCTCCGCATTCAAGACCAGCTCACGCAGATGCGCGAGCTGGTTTTTTTGTGCCCCGCTCCAGAGCCCGCGGTGATGGGCCTCAAGCAGGCGTTCGCCCATGTCCCGTAGGGCCCAAGGGTTGTTGGTTTTCAGGAACTCCAAAACCTCGGGAGATTCAAGCCACTGCTGGCAGATTGAGCCGTAGCTCCAGTCGGGAACCCGACCGGTGCTCGCGTCGTAGGCGAAGAGGTAATCGAGGCTGGCGGCCATCTCGAAGCCACCCTTGTAGCCGTGCTGTTGCATGCCTTCAATCCAGCGCGGATTGAGAACGCGGGAGCGCAGCACCTTGTCGAACTCCTTCTCCAGGCGATGAATGCGAGGACGCTGATGGCGTGAATGGTCCCCGAACCAAACCGCTGGTGCGACACCACGAACGGACTCGACCGCAGCACTCAGCCCGCCCTGGAACTGGTAATAGTCATCGGAATCCAGAAGGTCATGCTCACGGTTGTCCTGGTTTTGCAGCACGACCTGGACTGACGAGAGGCGCTGCTGAAAACCATCCCGGTCGGAGGCAATGCGCAGGGCACCAGTGCCATCACCCTCGTAGCGCCAGCTGCCCCAATTCAGGTAGGCCTCGGCCAGATCACCACGCCCCTCCCAGTCACCACTGTCGATCAGACCTTGAAGGCCCGCTCCATAGGCCCCAGGGGCTGAGCCATAGACCCGCCAGGCATGACCATCCCTTTGCGCGGCTTGCGCGAGTGGGTTCTCCTCAGCCGATTCATCGGCTGCAGCCACCAGAGCCGTGGCGCGGTTGACCCACGCCACAAGCTGGGGAAAGGCGTCTCGGAAGAGTCCTGAGATCCGCAGGGTCACATCCACCCGGGGCCGACCTAAGGCCGACAGGGGAATCAACTCCAGGTCCACCAGCCGGCGACTGGGTCCATCCCAGAGCGGGCGGACGCCCAGCAAGGCCAGGGCCTGGCCAATGTCCTCACCGCCATTGCGCATCGTGCTGGTGCCCCAGACCGACAGGGCGAGATGGCGAAGGGGCTCCCCCTCCTCCATCAAATGCTGATCGAGCAGGAGTTCTGCGCTACGTCGACCCAGGTCCCAGGCTGCTTCCGTCGGCAGCCCGCGCAAATCAACGCTGTAGAAATTGCGGCCCGTCGGTAAAAGATCCGGCCGTCCACGGGTGGGGGCACCGGAGGGCCCCGCCGCGATCCGATCACCTGCTACACCACGCAGAAAGGCCGTGCGCTCGGCCTCACCGCAGCCAAGCAGATTCGGCACGAGCCGTTGGCCAAGACGCTCCAGCACCTGCTCGGTGTGTTGCCCGACGGCCTCGTGGCTGTGCACTTCGCCCAGAAGTGAGCGGCAGAGATCAAGCGCCTGATCTTCAAGCCAGGCGATGGCATCCCCGCAGACCCTGGGGTGTCTGAGGCCGAGGGCGAGTAGCCGCTGCTGATCGACGGGCTCGAGGGGGGATTCTTCTGGGTCACTCCAGGGGTCCAGCTGCAAGGCCGCATCGAGGGCAAGGGCCTGGGTTAGACCGAGACCACCCTCCTGGGGGGGACGGGCCAGACAGGCCAGCAGTTCAGCGAGGGCCTCCGTCTCAGGAAGGGAGCCGAAGCGATGCAGACCGGTTCGGATCTGGGCTTCCTTGAGTTCACAGAGGTAGCCGTCGGCGGCATCGAGGGGATCCGCAGCGTCGCCCGCGGCCAAGACGTCGCTGAGTTCGCTGCGGCTCAGTTGCGTCAGGATCGCGCTGCGGAGCGTCTCACTCCGAGCACTGCCTAGCTGTACGGATTCCCAATACTCATCAATCAGAGCCTCGAGTTCCCGCAAGTCGCCATGGAGTCCTGCACGACCAAGAGGTGGGGTGAGGTGATCGAGGATGACCGCCTGGGCACGGCGCTTGGCCTGGGAGCCCTCACCCGGGTCATTGACGATGAACGGATAGAGGTGGGGGATCGGGCCAAAGGCCAGTTCCGGGAAGCAGCCCGGCGAGAGTCCAAGTCCCTTTCCAGGAAGCCACTCGAGGTTGCCATGCTTGCCCACATGGCAGATCAGCTGGACCGCTGCGGATTGGTTCAGCCAGAGGTAGTGGGCCAGGTAGTGGTGGGTCGGCACCAGATCCGGGGAGTGGTAGCTGAGGCTTGGGTCCCTCTCGTAACCCCGGGACGGCTGGATCATCACCACCACATGGCCGTATTGCAGGCCATGGATGGGGTAGCCCTCCTTCTCCAGCGACGGATCCTGTTCTGGTGCACCCCACTGGGCTTCCAGGCGGCTGCGAGCTGCTGCGGGGATTCCGTCAAACCAAGCCAGGTAATCGGCAAGGGGAAGGTGATCCAGGGCCTTCAGGTGGGTGCTTTCAGGGTCATTCGTCCGTCCGGCGAGCAACGCCTGAATCAGGCCGTCTCCGTCGCTTGGAAGCTGCTCCGGTAGTCCATAGCCCGCTTGCTTCAGCCAATGCAGCATCGCCGCAGCGCTGGCTGGGGTGTCGAGCCCGACGCCGTTGGCTAATCGCGCATTGCGGGTTGGATAGTTCGCCAGCACCAAGGCCAGACGGCGATCGGACGCCGGGGTCTCGCGCAGGCTGCACCAGCGCTGCACCAATTGCGCAACCCAATCGAGCCGCTCCCGCTCCGGTAAGTAGCGATGCAGAGCTGTGGCCAAGCGCGAATCAGCTCTGGTCAGCTCCTTAAAGGCGCCAACGCGTGTGCTGATGCGCCCGTCGAGCTCCGGCATCGCCACCTGCAGGGTCAGATCCAGGGAGGACAGACCAACTGGACTGGCGCTGCAAGCCTCCTGCGTTTGGGTGCTGCAGAGCAGCTGGAAGACAGGAACACCGAGCGCGTCCCACAGCGGGGCACCGAGCCCTGCTTCAGCGAACTGCACCGAGGCGAAGGAGGTGGTGCAGACCACAGCCGCCACCTGTTCGCGCTGGAGCAGATCCAGGGTTCCTCGCTGGACCCCTGGGTCCCTGAGGCTGCTGACCCAGAGAGCCCGCGGGGCGAGCCCCTGTGTTCTGAGGGAGTCGAGCAGGGCCTCGGGCAAGGCCAAATCACCGGACTGCAGGAGCGCCCGGTAGAGGATGACACCGACACGCGGTCCGAGATCGTCACGCCAGTCGTGGGCTTTCGGGTCCTCAACGGCGTGGACTTGGGGGAGCTGCAGCTGGCCGTGATCGAGCCAGTGGCCAAGGGAGCCCAGGACCTCCAGAAGATTGGATGTACCCCCTTCCCGGAGGCAGCGGCTGCTTGCTGTGGCGAGTGCAGCGGGAACGCTGCTGAGGCTGGCAAGGGCCTCGTCCTCATCGGCGGTCCCGGCCAGAACGACCAGCGCTCGTTTGGAGTCTGCAGAGGCCCACTGCCGGAACTGCTCGAGGCCATAACTCCAGTGCCCGCGTCCGCCAAGCAGTCGGATCAACACCAGCTGCGTGCCGCCAAGGCTGGTGCGGATGTAGTGATCGAGAACCGCTGGGTGCTGCAGGCTGGCCAGGTTGAGACCTTGGATCTGGCGAGCCGCTCCTGCCGGACAACTGTGCTGATCCAGGCAGGCCGACAGGGCAGCCAAGTCGGTGTCGGCGCTGGAGAGGAACACCAGCTCCGCCCCGGGTTGCTCCACGTAGGTCACCCCGTCATCAGGGCTGTGGCTACCAGGGACAGCCGCAAGACGGTGCATTGCTCCATCTTGCTGGTTCAGCACTCGCGCTTGGGCACCCAGCAGTGAGAGGATCGTCTGCAGCTGTGGCCGCCCCCACCGACCCCATGCATCAGTTCCTGCCCTTCGCCTGGTTCGGTGGCAAGTGTGTGCCCTTTGCGGAGGCCACGCTGTCGGTGGCGACCCATGCCCTGCACTACGGGACCGGTGCGTTTGGCGGAATGCGGGCGATCCCCAATCCGGCCGATGCCAACGAGATTCTTCTGTTCCGGGCCGACCGCCACGCCCGCCGATTAAGTCAGAGCGCGCGTCTCCTACTGACAGAGCTCAGCGAAGACACGATCCACAGCGCGATCCATCAGTTCCTGTGCGCCAATCGCCCCACCTGCCCGGTCTATCTGCGTCCTTTCGTCTACACAAGTGACCTGGGGATTGCCCCGAGGCTGCACAACATTGAGACCGATTTCCTGATCTACGGCCTTGAGCTCGGTGACTATCTCTCCCCTGAGGGGGTGAGCTGCCGGATTAGCTCCTGGACCCGCCAAGAAGATCGCTCCCTGCCCCTTCGCGGCAAGATCAGCGGCGCCTACATCACCAGTTCACTCGCCAAAACAGAGGCCGTCAAGAGCGGTTTTGATGAGGCTCTGCTGCTCAACAGCCGCGGCAAGGTCAGCGAGGCCAGCGGCATGAATCTGTTCCTCGTTCGCGATGGTGTCCTGATCACACCAGGTGTCGATCAGGACATTCTTGAGGGCATCACACGATCCAGTGTTCTGGAGCTGGCTAAGGCGATGGGGATCCCCACCTTGGAGCGTCCCGTCGACAAGAGCGAGTTATTCATTGCCGATGAAGTCTTCCTCAGCGGTACAGCCGCCAAGGTCACGCCGATTCGTCGTGTGGAAACCACTGAACTCAGTGCTGAGCGTCCGGTGATGACCGCCATTCGCGAGCGCCTGAGCGCCATCACCGAAGGGCGTGATCCCGCCTTTGACCATTGGGTTACGCGCATTCGCCTGGACGGTTGATCGGTTGATGCTCGCCACACAACGCATCGGTTTCCTTGAACGCCTGCACAGCCCTGCGCGGCCAGTGCTGGTGTTTGACGGCGCAACGGGAACGTCGTTGCAGCAGATGGATCTGACTGCTGATGACTTCGGCGGCCTGGCCCTCGAGGGTTGCAACGAAAACCTGGTGTTCACGCGCCCGGATGCCGTCCAGGCGGTGCATCGTCAGTTTCTCGAAGCCGGCTGCGATGTGATCGAGACCGACACCTTCGGGGCGACCTCAACGGTCTTGGCCGAGTACGACATCCAAGACAAGGCCTTTGAGCTCAACAAGCGGGCCGCGGAGCTTGCCCGTGAAATGGCGGCGGCCTACTCAACGCCTGAGAAGCCCAGGTTTGTGGCCGGATCGATGGGTCCGACGACGAAGCTGCCAACCCTTGGGCACATTGGCTTCGATGAGATGCGCGACTCCTTTGCGGAGCAGGCCGAGGGCCTGATCGCAGGAGATGTCGACCTGTTCATCGTTGAAACCTGTCAGGACGTCCTGCAAATCAAGGCGGCCCTCCAGGGCATTGAACAGGCCTTTGCCAAAACAGGTGAACGGCGTCCCCTGATGGTCAGCGTGACCATGGAGACCACCGGCACGATGCTGGTGGGCTCGGATATTGCCGCTGTCGTGGCAATCCTTGAGCCCTTTCCGATCGATGTTCTCGGCCTGAACTGCGCGACCGGCCCCGAGCAGATGAAGGAGCACGTCCGCTACCTCTCGGCCCATAGCCCCTTCGTCGTCAGCTGTATCCCCAACGCGGGATTACCCGAGAACATTGGCGGTGTGGCGCACTACCGTCTCACGCCCACAGAGATGAAGATGCAGCTGATGCACTTCGTCGAGGACCTGGGTGTCCAGGTGATCGGTGGCTGCTGCGGCACGACTCCGGCCCACATTGCGGCCCTGGCGGAGCTCGCTTCTGAACTGCAACCTGCAGAACGCAGCGTGCGTGGAAGCACTGAGCCGGATGCTGATGCTCCACGGCCAGCCCTGCAGTACGAACCCTCAGCCAGTTCGATCTACGGCGTTACCCCCTATCTGCAGGACAACTCCTTCCTGATCATTGGTGAACGGCTGAATGCCAGTGGCTCCAAGAAGGTCCGGGAGTTGCTGGCTGAAGAGGACTGGGATGGTCTGGTTTCCGTCGCCCGGGGGCAGGTCAAGGAGAACGCCCACGTTCTCGATGTCAACGTCGATTACGTCGGCCGCGATGGCGAGGCCGATATGCATGCCTTGGTGAGCCGTCTGGTCACCAACGTCAACCTTCCCTTGATGCTCGACTCCACGGAGTGGCAAAAGATGGAAGCTGGCCTGAAGGTGGCCGGTGGCAAGTGCATCCTCAACTCCACCAACTACGAAGACGGTGACGAGCGCTTTTTCAAAGTGCTGGAACTGGCGCGTGACTATGGCGCTGGTGTGGTGGTCGGCACCATTGATGAGGAGGGGATGGCCCGCAGCGCAGAGCGCAAATTCGCCATCGCACAACGCGCTTACCGGGACGCCCTGGAATACGGCATTCCAGCCCATGAAATCTTCTACGACCCTCTAGCGCTGCCCATCTCAACGGGCATCGAAGAGGACCGTGAGAACGGCCTCGCCACCGTCCAGGCGATTCGCATGATTCGCGAAAACCTCCCGGGCGTCCATGTGGTTCTCGGTGTCAGCAACGTCAGTTTCGGCCTGTCACCTGCGGCTCGCATCGTTCTGAACTCCGTCTTCCTGCACGACTGCTGTGAGGCGGGCATGGATGCGGCCATCGTGAGCCCTGCGAAAATCCTCCCCCTGATCAAGATCAGTGAGGAGCACCAGCAGGTCTGCCGCGATCTGATCAATGACCGCAGGCGCTTTGAGAACGGCGTCTGCGTCTATGACCCGCTGACGGAGCTCACCACGCTGTTCGAGGGCGTGTCCACCAAGGAAGCCCGCGCCTCCGGTCCCTCCTTGGCAGACCTTCCGGTTGAGGAGCGGCTCAAGCAGCACATCATCGATGGCGAGCGCATTGGCCTTGAGGATGCCCTGCGTCTTGCGCTTGAGACCTACAAACCGCTGCACATCATCAACACCTTCCTGCTTGATGGGATGAAGGTGGTAGGTGAACTCTTCGGCTCCGGCCAAATGCAGTTGCCTTTTGTGCTTCAGAGTGCCGAGACGATGAAGTCTGCGGTGGCTTTCCTGGAGCCATTAATGGACAAGGTGGAGGGTGAGAGTTCAGCGAAAGCGAAGTTCTTGATTGCCACTGTCAAAGGCGATGTCCATGACATCGGCAAGAATCTCGTTGACATCATCCTTACGAATAACGGCTACGAGGTGATCAACCTGGGCATTAAGCAGCCCGTCGAGGCCATCATTGAGGCGCAGCAGAAGCACAACGCTGATTGCATTGCCATGAGTGGGTTGTTGGTCAAGTCAACGGCCTTCATGAAGGACAACTTGGCTGCGTTCAATGAGGCAGGGATCAATGTCCCTGTGATCCTTGGTGGTGCTGCGTTGACCCCTCGCTTTGTCAATAAGGACTGCCGTGAGGTTTATGCCGGTCAGGTGATTTACGGCCGCGATGCGTTTGCTGACCTGCGGTTCATGGATGCCCTCGTGACCGCCAAAGCGGATGAGCAGTGGGACAACGCCAAGGGGTTCCTGGGTGCGATTCCCGAGGGCCTTGGTCTGGACAATGCTGGCGAATCTGACGGTCAGCCAGAGGGCTCTGGCGGCAAGGCAGCGGCTGAATCGACTCCCGCTGCGCTAACTCCCGTCTCAACGGAACGCTCCGAAGCCGTCCCTGAAGAGCCAGCCCTCACCCCTCCGTTCTGGGGAAGTCAGGTCCTGCGGGAAGACGCGATCGACATCGAATCTGTCTTCGCCTACCTGGATCGCAATGCCCTCTTCGCCGGGCAATGGCAACTGCGCAAGGCCCAAGGACAGTCCCGCGAGGACTATGAGGCCATGCTCGCTGAGAAGGCTGAGCCGGTCCTTGCCCACTGGAAGCAGCGCTGCATCGATGAGGCCCTGCTGAGCCCTCGGGTGGCCTACGGCTACTACCCCTGTGGCCGTGATGGAAATGCCCTTGTGGTGTTTAACCCTGAGCAACACGACCAGGAGCTCGGACGCTTTGAGCTGCCGCGCCAGCGATCAGGCAACCGCTACTGCATCGCTGATTTCTATCGCGACCTCGCCCCCGGGGCCACAGACGTGCTGCCGATGCAGGCGGTGACCATGGGTGAGCGGGCCACCGAATTCGCCCAGGAGCTCTTCAAGGGCGATCAGTACAGCGACTACCTGTACTTCCATGGACTTGGCGTTCAAATGGCAGAGGCCTTGGCCGAATGGGTCCATGCCCGCATTCGCAGCGAGCTGGGCTATCCGGACTCCGCAGACATGCCCCTGCGCGATGTCTTAGCTCAGCGCTATCGCGGCAGTCGCTACTCCTTTGGTTATCCCGCCTGCCCCAACGTCCCGGATTCCCGTCAACAGCTCACCTGGCTGGGTACGGATCGCATTGGGTTGAGCATGGACGAGAGCGACCAACTGGAGCCCGAGCAGAGCACCACAGCTCTGGTTGCCCTGCACAGCCAGGCTCGCTATTTCTCCGCTTAGGGTCAGGGCCCCTCACCCTTGACCGATGGCCATTGCCGGACCTGGCGGCGTCGATGCTGCAATCGCCTCAGGCATTGATCTCGATGGAAGCCCGATCCCTCAGGAGATGCTGGCCCTCTACAACGAGGTGATGGATCTGGAGAGTCAACGGGCCCGCAGCGGCGTCAAAAAATCAATGCGGAACCGTGTGGTTAAAACCGGCTCGAAGCACTTTGACCAACAGACCCTCGATGCACGCCTCAAGGCGGCTGGCTGGAAGGGCCTGAAGGACAAAGAGGTCGCCTTCTTCTACGGCTGAATCAGCCGCAGAGATTTTCCATGGTGTCGATCACTTCCTGTTGGAACTCCTCGAGGTCAGAGGAGTCCGATAGATCGACACCTTCTCCAGCCGCGTTCTGAGCTAACTCCTGGAAGTGGAATGCGCCCTCGCCGTTGGCCAAGAACTCAATGGCAGAGCTCTCGCCGCTCTCCTTGAAGGCATCGCAAAGGGCCAGGAAGGCGCCGTCTTCGGTGAAGTCCCAGCTCATGTAGGGGGGTTGGCTGAATGACCTTTAACGCCTTACCCCCCGATCCCGTCAACCTCCCCGGCGGTTTTGTTCCACTCCTTCGTCAGAATTGACGTCATTCACCGGCTGAAACCGGGCACAACCCAACGATGAACGCAGCTGAGACCACGTCCCTCAACGTTCTTGGAGAACCGTTGCAGGAGTGTGGATGTGACCCGATGACTGGCTGGTTTCGCGACGGCAGCTGCCGCACCAACGCAGCGGATTTGGGGCGTCACAGCGTCTGTTGCGTCGTCAATGAACAATTCCTCAGCTACTCGAAGGCTCAGGGGAATGATTTGACGACCCCGATGCCCGCCTATGGCTTCCCCGGGCTCAAACCCGGTGACCACTGGTGCGTCTGTGCAGCCCGTTGGCTCGAGGCCTACCAAGACGGCATGGCCCCACCCGTCCGCCTCGCAGCTTGTGAGGACTCCAGCCTGGACGTGATTCCCCTCGAGCTGCTTCAGGCCCACGCGGCGGACCAGTGACCGCCCTCAGCATCGGTGTCCTGGGCCTTGGGGCTTGGGGGCAGACCCTTTCTGATTTGTTCAGCCGCCAGGGGCACCAGATCAAGGTTTGGAGCCGCCGCAGCGGAGGGTCCCCTCTCGAAGCCATACGTGCTGTCGATTTGGTGCTGGTGGCCGTCTCCCTTGCAGGGAGCAAGCAGCTGGCCACAGACCTAGCTGGGGACTGGGACCTGCGAGTGCCGCTGCTGAGCTGTAGCAAGGGGCTCGACCCCGAGACCCAGCTCACCGCAAGTCAAATCTGGCAGGCCGCTAATCCCGAGCTCAACCCTCTTGTGCTGAGTGGTCCCAACCTTGCGACTGAATTGGCCCAGGGCTGCCCGGCGGCGAGTGTTTTGGCCGGGGTGGAGCTCGATCGGGTTCAGCAGCTGCAGCGGCAGCTCAGCTCCGATCAGCTGCGGCTTTATGCCAGTGCAGATCCGCTTGGAGTGGAACTCGCGGGTGCGCTTAAAAACGTGATGGCGATCGCGGCTGGTATCTGCGATGGCTTGCAGCTCGGAGCTAACGCCAAGGCCTCGTTGCTCTGCCGGGGGATGGCGGAGATGGGACTGGTGATTCAGAACCTGGGGGGAGAGCAGGGCAGCCTCTACGGGTTGGCGGGTCTGGGTGATCTCTTGGCAACAGCGAACAGCCCCCTCAGCCGGAACTACCGCTTTGGTTTGGCCCTGGCGGGCGGGGCCAGTGCCAGCGAAGCCCAAGCCAGCGTTGGCGCCACTGTCGAGGGATTCAAGACTGCCCAGGCTGTTGCGGCACTGGGCGAGCGCCACGGCTGGTCCCTACCGATCTGCCAGCAGGTGGTGCGTACGGCAGACGGCCGAAGTAGCCCCCAAGAGGCGGTTCATGCCTTAATGCAGCGGTCCCTTCGTGATGAGCAGGCCTAGCGCTGGATGCCTGAGCTTCCTTCCGATCCAACGGCGCGGCGGGCTCTGCTGATCGAGGCATTTGCTGATGGTCCCCTGTGCGGCAACGGCGCAGCGGTGGTGGAACTGCAGGAGGCGGCCAGCCCAGAGTGGATGCAGGCCCTGGCGGGCAGTTTGAAGCAATCTGAGACGGCCTTTCTTTGGCTGAACCCCAGGCAGCAGTGGTGCATTCGCTGGTTCACACCAACCTGTGAGGTGCCCCTCTGTGGGCATGCAACGTTGGCCGCAACCCTCGCCCTGCAGCACTGGAACCTGGTTCCAGTAGGAGACGAGCTCCGCCTGGCGAGCCGAAGCGGTGGCTTAGCGGTTCGCGTTGATCCGCAGGTGAGGGGAGCTGCCTCCCTGGTGCTGCCCAGCGAACCCCTCATCCATGAGCAGGCACCGAGCTATCTGAGGCAGGTTCTGGACAGCGACGTCTTGGGCTACTGGCGCTCGAACTTGGGCTATCGCGTCGTACTCGTGGACAGCGCGCTGATCCTGCGGGAGCTCCGGGGGGTGAGTGAGCGCCTCGAAGGGGCTGATCGTCAAGGTCTGGTGGTGATGCAGGCCGGGAGCTCCGCTGAGCTCTTTGGCCAGACCTGCGACTACCAGCTGCGCTTCTTTGCCCCAGGCCTCGGCATTGAGGAGGATCCGGTAACAGGTTCAGCCCATGCCCTCGTCGCCCCCTGGTGGGCCGATGAGCTCGGCAAGTCCACCCTTCACGGCTGGCAGCCCTCGGCCCGCTGCGGCGGGATGCGCTGTGAGCTCCAGGAGGGTTACCGCGTGCGCCTTAGTGGTCTGGGCCATGTCCTCTGGTCAGGCTCAGTCGCAGCCGGCCCTCCAGGGCATGTTCCAGGCGACTGGAGCGTCTGCAGTCAGGACTGAGTGGCGCTTTAATCAGATCTGGCCTTGGTCAAGGAGATGGGCGTTCTGGGGCGCTACGGCACAGCAGCGCTGCGCTGCAGCGACGTGGCTGAAGCCAACGGTGCGCTGATCCCGCTGGATACCGCTTTGGAAGGCCTTGCGCGCTGCGAGCCATTCGTCATTCGCCGACTGGAATCGGCCACACCGAAACATCTGCGCCGGGAGGGGCCCAAGCCAAATCCCTTTCTTCCCTGGGATCAGCGCCTGGAGGTGGAACGACTCGGAAGCAGCCACCTGTTGCTGCTGAACAAGTTTCCCGTTCAACGGGGCCACCTGCTCTTGATCACGCAGCAGTGGAGGCCGCAGGCCGGCTGGCTCGAGCAGGCCGACTGGAGGCAACTGGCTGCTGTTGACGCCTGCACCAGTGGTCTTTGGTTTTTCAATAGTTGCCCCGAAGCCGGGGCGAGCCAGCCCCATCGCCACCTGCAGCTGCTGCCGCGGGAGCCGTCTGAGGTCTGTTGTCCCCTCGACAGCGCTATCCGGGCCCAACTGGCTGGATTGGAGGATCCCTGGCCCTGGCGCTATCGCGTGAGTCACCGGACCGCACCGGCTGGGGCTGAAGCGGCGGTGGAACTCGAGCGCCTCTACCTCGAGCAAACGGAGAGCTTGGGTCTTGGGCAACCGTCGATGTCCGAGCAGCCAGGAGCTCCCTACAACGTGCTGATCAGCCCCGACTGGTTCATGACCGTGGCCCGCACCAGGGAGCACGCGGCGGGGTTCAGCGTGAATGCCCTTGGTTTTGCTGGCTACCTACTGCTCACGAACGGCTCCGATCGGGATTGGCTCGAGCGCCATGGTCCTTTGGAGCTGCTGCGAACGGTGGCTCAACCTCGGTGAATTCACCGACGACGCGGGGGACGGGTCAAGGTTTTGCTGAAGCAAGCACACCTTGTTTCCATGCCCACCACGCGGGAGCAGGCCGCAGAAGTTAAGCGGCATCGCGGTCTTGTCCTCGGAACAGCACGGCACTACGCCCAGCGCTGCAGGGAACCAATCGACGATTTGATCCAGGCTGGCTGGGTCGGTTTCCTCAGGGCCTCAGCGCGGTTTCAGCCAGGACCTGACCGCAGCCTTGGTGCCTATGCCAAGCCCTTTGTCCGCGGCGCAATCCTTCGGCACCTCAGGGACAACAGCCGGCTGGTGCGCTTGCCCCGATCTGTTCAGGATCGGTTAGCGCAGTTGAACAAGATTGAGGCCGCTACTGGCAACCAAGCAACAGTGGGCTTAGGCCGCCGACTGGGCTGGAGTGAGACAGCCTTGCGTGTCCTGCAGCAGGCCGAACAGCTAGAGAGGCTCGATTGGCTTGACCCTGAGCGCTGTGAGGGGATCGCAGCCATGGACGACGAGACAGACCCGTTGCTGCCACGGGCAATGGCGCAGTCCTGGTTGGCGTCGATCCAGCAACGCCACAGTCAGGTTGTGGAGCTTGTGGTCTTGGAGGGCTACAGCCTGCGCCGGACCGCTGGTCTGCTGGGGATCAGCTCCGCAACGGTCCGGCGCAGGCTTCACGCTGGACTGGAGGAGCTCAGGACTCGCTGGAATCCTGCATTTGGCGCTCGAGGGTGCTCAGGGCCGCATTGATCGCCGCCAGCTGACGCTCCAGACCGTCGCGCCAGAAGGTCAACATCTGATGCTTGCGCTCTTGGTGACGGCGACGCATCTGGGCCGGAGAACACGCATCAGCGCAAGCAAAGAACGGAGGAATCATGGAGAATGTTTGAGTTCAATCGTTCTAGCCAGCAGCAGTGGTTTGCCGCGACAGGCGGCAGGAGCATCAGCCTCTGTGTTGATTTCGATCAGCCGGAGATAAAAGAATTCGGAGCAGCAACGCACCCCACCGCCAATCATTCGCACGTTGAGAGTAGTTGGTCCCATAGGTCTGATGAGACCCCTCGCAATTGCTCTCGTTGGCGGCGTGTTGATCGCCCCTATCCCGGCTCAAGCCGATGTGGCCTTGATGGCCGGCCAGCAGGCCCGGCCGCTGCAGGGTGCGTTCAACACCGTTCCGGTCCTGCACTCCAACCAACCGGAGGAGGTGCATGGACCAGGCATCCTGGTGACGACAACACCCGGACAGACCATTGCGGCGGAGACGGGACAACCCCTTGCCAACGCCACCTACACCTTTAACGGTGAGTTCGGCCTTCACGTTCACCACAAGTACTACCCGAATGACAAGAGCCGCATGGGTAGCGGTGGTGGACGCCGCGGTGAACTCACCCTGGCCACCCTGCTGATCAACCCCAGCAGTCAGCCCGTTCACATTCGCTTTGAGAAAGGGGCTGTCCGCAACAGCTTTGAAGCGCCCTACCAGTCCGACAATCTGATGGGCGTGAAGCCTCTCGGCCATCGCCCATGGAACACCGGGCCAGGGGACGCGACAGCCGTGCAAATGCTGCGCGGCAAGCTGGACCGGAGACTGGCCGATGAGATCACCATCCCCGCCCGCAGCAGGATTGTTCTCTTCAGCACTCAACTCCCAGCCAAGGGCATTGCCAATGGACTGCTGAAGGGACGAAGCGATGGACCGTTCCAGATGGCTGTGGTGGCCGCCGAGGATCCCCAGTCCGATGCAGATCTGATCGCTGTCCTGGATCAACGGCGTTTGGCACCAGGTCGGGTTTACCTCAGCCGGATTCGCCAAATTGAAAACGGCACGGTCTTCTCACGGGTGGCGGGCGTCGCCATTGGCGACGAATACACCGCAAGCGTGTCCCATGACCTCCAGCAAGGTGCACTGCACGTGCCCCTCACCAGCACCAACCGCCACCATTTCGGCACCGGGGAAGTTCAGATCAATCCCCTGGTCACCCGAATGGTTGATTCCTCGTTAAACAACGTCGGGACCTACGGGGTGCGCTTTGGCGTCACCATGAATCTCACGGGCACAGGCCCCCACAAGTTGGTGCTCAGCCATCCCACGATCAATGGCCGAGGCAAATTCACCGCCTTCCGCGGCTCAATCCGCATCGAAACAGCCGATGGATACCAAGAGGTCCACGTCGGGATGAAGTCCGGCGAAAGCCTCCCCATTGCCGACCTTTATCTACGGCCGGGTCAGAGCAATCCCGTCAAGGTCAGCCTGGTCTATCCAGCGGATGCAACCCCTGGGCACCTGCTGAGCGTGGTTTCGGACCAGCAATTGGCCAATCTCAAACAACGGGAGACGATGACTGCGGTCGCTGCTGCCGCCACAAAACAAAGCCCACCCGAGGTTCCCGTAGCGGCGATCAAGTCACCAGTCTTTGAGCCTGTGACGATCAGGCCGGTCGCGCCACCGGTCGTCGCTCCCCCGCAATGGGTTGAGCCCCCACCGGCACTTCCCAATCTGGAGGGCGTTTCTGCCGCAGTGATCAACCCGACACGCATGAGTGAGAGCTTGATGCTCCGCTATCAGCAGGCTGTCGAGGCCCAACAAAAGATGATGAACTCCCTGTTGGGTCGATAACCTCAACAACAGTTCCCGAACCTGAGTGAGCCAGCGAGAGACCGACAAACGGCGGATCTCGCTGGAACTCAGCGAGGAGCTTTTGGACTGGATCGACGGTCTGAAAGGTCAGCTCGGCTTGCGCAGCCGCGGCGCCACGGTTGAACGCCTACTTCAGGAAGTCAGGGGATCCCAGGACGAGGACGCAGACCAGGACGACTCCTCGCAATCGCAGCCTCACAAGACTCCGGAGGGGGAGGAACGGGACTCACTCGAGGTCGAAGAAGAGCAGAGACCCATTCCCCTCGACGAAGACCTTTCAATTGTTCTCGTGCACTCAGGCTTAGTCGCACAGCGAGACCAGAGCCGTGTCCCATCCGAGAGCAGTGAGGTTTTGCGGGAGGGTCCCCCGGAGCCTCCTGCCGCCACAGGCGGCATTCAGCTTCCCGGCTTCGTGCGCAAGCAAGCCAAGCGCGTCAAGCAAACCCTCGACGCGCCTCCCCGCGCGGCAACGCCTGACGCCACGTTGGCCCTGATCCACCGGCTTGAACTGGAACAAGCCATGCAACAGGTCGCCTCGCACTGGAGCGAGGTCTACGGCCAAGCGCCAACGGAGGCTGCGCTGGAAGCGGCCATGGTCTGGCTCGGCCGGGATATCTGGCCGCAATCGGGGGACAGCGACGGACGTCCCTTCGGCTGGAACCTGGTTCAACAGGTGATGTTCTCCTATGCGCCCGAGTGGGAGGAGGGGACCCCGACCCTTGAGCGCGTAATCGTTGCTGCGGGAATCCTTGAGGACCCCTTTGGTGGATCAACGCTGGCCGCACGTGTTCCGAGCTTGATCACACGCTTCGTTCAGCGTCACCGAAGCCGCAGCAAGCGAAGCACCTCCTTTGATGCCATCGACAACAGCATGACGGTGCACAGCGCCCTGAAGATGCTCCAGCTCGCCACGGTCGCCGATCGCCCCTACAGCCTGCGGGAGATCAGGGAGGCCTACCGCACCCAAGCCGTCAGCCATCACCCTGATGCCGGCGGATCAGCTGATGCGATGCGTCGCCTCAACGAGGCCTACCAGTTCCTCAAGGAGCGCTATCGCGACGTTGCCTAATCACAGGTCGCAGACGAGACTCGTCGCCGGTCCTGAGATACGACGATTCTCAGACGCTAAAGCAGTGTGGATTAGTTCTTTATAGATAGGCATTTGTCGTTGTTTTGGCTGCACAAGGCAATGCATTGACAGCCTGCACAAGACCGAGCATTCAGGCGATGTCCTTGCATCTCACCAGCACTGTCCAACACTCTGGACAACGCTCAAGAAGTCAGTTCAGGCATGCTTTCTCAAAGACGCGTACCTGCTGTAGACACAGGTACGCGCCTGATTCCCTCTGGGTATCGGCTCATTTCCGGTGTTTTCCGGCAAAACCAACTCGATCGTCTCCTATTGGTCCTACTGAGGGTCTAGGCCTGGAAGGCCACTGCGACCCACAAGAAGAGCTTCGGTAAAAGTCTGCGCAAGTCCAGCCAGAGGCATTCGAGGAGTTTTTCAGTCGGTACGCCTGAGACGCAGTTCAGGTCTTGTAATGAGGAGATGATGGGACTAACAATGTCGCGCTGTTTCTCGCCCTTTCGGTCGCGCAGAGAACGAGTCTCAGGCAACCCATTAGGCCGGCGTGCTGAGACTATGCATGCGTCTCATTCAGGACAAGAGCAACATGTCTAATCCTGTGAGTGAGCATGAAAAAAGCCGGCGTGTGCCGGCCGATGAGTCAAGAGGGATGAAGCTCAGCAGGGGGTCTGCATTCCTTGAATCAAGAAGTCGAAATAAGGAGCTGCGACGGCGGCATCCTCTTGGCTGAGCAGCACCAGAGCAGCTTCCTTCATGCAACGCATGGATTCGACCATGCCGGGCATCGGAACACCGAGGCTGTTGTACATCTCACGAGCACCCTCGAGGCCAATCTTCTGAATCAGCTCGGTGCTCCCAGCCAGGACGCCGTAGGTGACCAGACGCAGGTACCAGCCGAAGTCGCGCAGGCACTGGGCCCGTTGCTTAGAGCCGTAGGCGTTGCCGCCAGGTGCGACGTATTCGGGCTTACGGCTGAAGAGCTGCTTCGAGGCTTCGTCAACGATCTTCTTTTCGTTGTCGGTCAGGATCCGGACAACGGAAAGGCGATTGGAGCCGGTGGAGAGGAACTCCACCATGGAGCGCAGCTCACCGCCGGTGGGATAGCGGAGCTGATCGTCTGCCTGAAGGATCAGATCGCGTACGACGCTCATCGAAACCACCATTGACCCAGACACTGTATCCAGGACAAGCGCTGAAAAGCCCCGCTCAGAGCAGGTGTTTACGCACCGATAGGGTCAAAGAAGGACGGCAAGCGGGTGATGGCAGCAAGCAAGGTGCAGTTGGGCTCAACCATCGAGGTCCTGGTCACGGGGCTGGGCCATGAGGGCCAGGGCGTGGGCCGCTGGATGGAAACCGCTGTGTTTATCCCCGGGGCACTGCCTGGCGAAACGGTTCAAGCCCGTGTGCGCCGTTGTGCCAAGCGGCATCTGGAGGCTGAGCTGCTGGAGGTCAGCCAGGCGAGTCCCGAACGGCAAAAGCCGCCCTGCATCCTTGCGGAGCGCTGTGGTGGCTGCAGCCTGCAGCACTGCTCAAGTGCGATGCAGCTGGAGTTGAAAAGGGACCTGGTGCAACAGAGCCTGAGCCGGCTGGCCAAATTGGAGACCAGCGTTGAGGCGGTTTGGGGCTGTGAGCAGGGCTTTGGATACCGAAATCGCGCCCTCATCCCACTGGAGCGAGCGGAGGACGGCCGCTTGAGGGCGGGCTACTACAGACGCGGCAGCCACAAGATCGTCAATCTCAATCACTGCCCGGTCCTTGATCCAAGGATCGATGCCTTGATTGAGCCCATCAAGAAGGATTTGGAGAAGACCGGCTGGCCCGTTGATGTGAACCTCAGCGCCAAGGGCGGGCTGCGTCATCTGGCCCTGCGCGTGGGATCAGCAACGGGGGAAATCCTGATCACGCTGGTGAGCAGCCACCGGCAACTCAAGGGACTTGAGTCCCTGGCCCAACGCTGGATGGAGCGATGGCCGGAGGTCGTCGGGGTCGGGCTCAACGTTCAGCCGAAGGCCTCCAACGTCGTGATGGGCCCAGAGACTGACCTGATCGCCGGACGTGCCTGGCTACTTGAAATTTTCGATGGCATTGAACTGCGCATCGCAGCTGACACCTTCTTTCAAGTCAACACAGCCCAAGCGCAGCGGCTGGTTGAACCACTGCGGCAATTCTTTGCTGCAGGGAAGAGCGCAACGGTGATCGACGCCTACAGCGGAATCGGCACCTACAGCCTGCCCTTGGCACGCTCTGGCCTGAAGGTTCTGGGCCTTGAGGTGCATCCGTTATCGGTCAGCCAAGCCACGGCCAATGCCGAACGCAACGGGATCACGACCGCCTTTTTTGAACAGGCTGACGTGGCCGCGGTGCTGGCCGAGCGTTTGAAGATGACCGGATCCCTCCTGGTGGATCCGCCCCGCAAGGGACTGAGGGGCGAGGCGCTCGGCGCCATCCTTGATGGCACTCCAGATCGGTTGGCTTACATCAGCTGCAATCCCTCGACCCTGGCGAGGGACTTGCAGCAACTCTGCGGTGAAGAAGGCGGCTACCGCCTCGAGACGGTTCAACCGGTTGATTTCTTCCCTCAGACGAGCCATGTCGAGACCCTGGCCCTACTGACCCACAGCGGTTCAGCCGCGTAGCTGGGCACCGAACTGCTTTTCGAGGGCCGCACGGATTTTCTCGTGCGCCTCGTCGACCTCGGTGTCCTTGAGCGTGCGCTTGGGATCCCGATAGCGCAAGCGGAACGCCTGGCTGCAGGAGCCTTGCGCGACCTGCTCTCCGTCGTAGCGGTCCACCAGTTCAGCCTGCTCCAGAAGGGGCTTGCCCGCCTTGCGGATCGCATTCAACAGCTGAGCGCTGGCGGTGTCCGTTGGGACCACCAGGGCGAGATCGCGCTCGGAGGCGGGCACCGTGGCAAAGGGGGCAAAGCTGGGTTGCCAGCGATTGCGCCGGGTCGCCGCACTCAACAGCGCGACAACCTCCAATTGGAAGAGATAAGTGGTGGCCGGTAAATCGAACTGCTCCGCAAGGGCCGGATGGATCTGACCGAAATACCCCAGTGGCCGCCCTTCAACCACGATCTGGGCTGCACGACCGGGATGGAGCAGCGGATGATCACTCAACCGCCTGTCCTCCAAGGGCAGCTTCAGGGCGGCGAGTGCTGATTGGAGAACACCACGGGCACTGAAGTAATCAGGCGCTTGGGGCTTGCCGCTTTGACTCCAGAGCTCGGCCTGACGGGAACCACAGATCACACCAGCGAGGTGTTGGCTTTGCGGTGAACCCTGGGCCTTGGCATCGAACACATTGCCAATCTCGAAGGCCCAAATACCGCCACGACCAGCCTTCAGGTTGCGCTGCGCCGCCGAAAGCAGGTCATCGACCAGGCTGTCGCGCAGGTGGCTGTAGTCGGCCAACAACGGATTGGCGAGGGCGACGCGGCGGCTGGGATCAGCACCCGGACGGTCGACCTCTGCAGGGCCGAGGGACAGGCTGCAGACCTCCTGGAGACCAGCGCTAGCCAAGAGTCGGCGCAGCCGGCGCTCGGCCTCCTGCAGCGGGGTCAGCCCCCCCGGGGCAATGGGGTCCGGCAGGTGACTGGCGAAACGGTCGTAGCCCACCAAGCGGGCAACCTCCTCAATCAGATCCACCTCCCGTTGCAGGTCCATGGCCCGGGCAGGCGGAACCTGCACCAACCAACCCTCCTCGCCGGCCTGAAGGCTGCAGCCCAGGGCCTCGAGGATCCGCTCGATCTCCGCGTCCTCTAGATCGATCTCCTCGCCATCGGCCGTGACCACAGGACCGAGGAGGTTATGCAATGCGTCGCGGCGTAGCTCGAGTGGCGGCCTGGCTCCCTCGACACGTTGATGCAGCCAACGACCGTCCAGTTGGGCCCCGCAGATCTCCTGCAGCAAGGCCACTGCGCGGTCGGCGGCAGACAGGGTGACTTCGAGCGGCAGGCCCTTTTCAAAGCGACTGCTGGCGTCGGTCCGCAGCCCCACGCTGCGGGCGCTCTTGCGGACGGTCTGGGGAGCAAACATCGCCGCCTCGAGCCAGATCGATGTGGTCTTCTCCTGAACAGCCGACGCGTCACCGCCCATGACACCGGCCAGCGCAATCGCGTGGTCCGCGTAGCTCACGACCCAGGCGTCTTCACTGAGACTGTGGTCGCTGCCATCGAGGGTCGTGAAGGCTTCGCCAGGACGGCCAGCGCGGAGATCGATCGCCGCCGGGTCGAGCTGGCCCTCGCTCAATTGGGCCAGGCGATCTGCATCAAAGGCATGCAGGGGCTGTCCCTGCTCCAGCATGACCAGGTTGGTGATGTCCACGACGTTGTTGATCGGCCGGAGACCAGCACGCTCGAGTCGGCTCTGGAGCCAACGGGGCGAGGGGCCGACCTTCAGGCCCGAGAGGGCGGTCAGACTGAACAGGCCGCCGTCTTCGATGCGGTCTTGAACATCGGCGCCCACAGGCAGTGCCTCGGAGCTGACCACCGGTGTTGCGGAGGGCAGGTTGAGGGTTGCCCCAGTCAGTGCAGCCACCTCGCGGGCGATGCCGAGCATCGAGAGACCATCGGGGCGGTTGGCGGTAATCGCCAACTCCAGGACCTGATCGTCGAGACCAAAGAGGGGGCCAACCGGGCTGCCGATGGCCGGAACGGACCCAAGGGCCTCCTCGAGAACAACAATTCCGTCCGAGCTATCGGCCAACCCGAGCTCTGAGAGCGAGCAGATCATTCCGCTGCTGGCGACCCCGCGCAGCTCTGCGGACTTGATCTTTAAATCGACGGCCGGCAGGTAGGCCCCCACGGTGGCGACGGCGACGTGAATGCCGGCGCGCACATTTTTGGCTCCACAGACGATCTGTAGCGGAGCTTCAGCGCCGACTGAGACCGTGCAGACGCTCAGCTTGTTGGCGTCCGGGTGGGGTTCCCGCTGCTCAACAAAACCAACCACCACCCCTGCTGCACGGGCGGCCAGATCGGTAATCTCCTCAACCTCGAAGCCGGCAATCGAGAGCTTCTCAGCGAGAACGTCCGGTGCCAGATCGCAGGCCACCAGCTCCCGGAGCCATTGGAGCGAGACCTGCATCTGACACGGGCAAACAGAGCGTCGACTTTAAAGAGGCAAGACACCAGGCCAGGTCAGGCGACAAGGTATGGTTGACCACTGTCCAATCGCATCGCACAAGCGGCGCAACGTCCTTTATGGCTAAGAACAAGGGCGTCCGGATCGTGATCACTCTCGAGTGCACGGAATGCCGGTCCAACCCCGCCAAGCGGTCCCCTGGCGTGTCTCGTTACACCAGCCAGAAGAACCGCCGCAACACCACTGAACGGATTGAACTCAAGAAGTTCTGCCCGCACTGCAACAAGTCGACGGTCCACAAAGAGATCAAGTGATCTCGGCGGCGTGATCTCCGCGTTCTGCATTTCTCCTCCGTTCAGTCATGCCTAGTTCCTTCTTCAAGAAACGCCTTTCACCGATTAAGCCCGGTGAACCGATCGACTACAAGGATGTCGATCTGCTCAAGAAGTTCATCACCGAGCGCGGCAAAATCCTGCCCCGTCGTCTGACTGGCCTCACCGCCAAGCAGCAGCGCGATCTGACCAACGCGGTCAAGCGCGCTCGGATTGTGGCTCTCCTGCCCTTCGTGAATCCCGAGGGCTGATCCCTGAGCGTTGCGGTCTTCCACAGCGGCGATCTCGTCGGTCTGCAGGAGTCCCGCTCGCCTCAACTTGCCATCGTTGAATCCATCCAGGGCAGCAAAGCGCGGCTCAAGGTTGGATTTGACTCCAAGCAACAGGTTGTCCCGCAACGACACCTTGAGCTCATCTGCCCCCTGCCCAGTGGTGCGTCAGCGCCGCAGCGGCTGGGGGCTTCTCCATGGGCCCTCAACCACGACCGAGTGGCAGCGGCCAAACCACGCCCCTCCGCTTGGGGGGCCGCATGGCTCCTGCTGAAGGACTCCGGCGAAGCCGTGAGCTTGCTGGAGTTTTGCGATCTGCTCTATGGCAACACTGATCCGCTCCAGTTGAGTGCCTGTTGGCTGGCCCTAGTGGATGGTCAGCATTGGTTCCGTTGGAAACAAGGCCATGTTCAGGCCCGCACCCTGGAGGAGCTGAAGCCACTGCGTCGCGAACGACGTCTCAAGGCGATTGCAGAAGAGGAAGAACGGCGCTGGCTTCAACTGCTGAAGAGGCGCCAACCAACAACAGCAGATCAGTGCAGCGCCCTGCATCTGCAGTGGCTCGAGCTGCTGAAGGAGACGGCCAGTGGACGCCGTGAGTTGTCTGAGCTCCCGGATGGGTTGCGTCAGAGCCTGTCGCTGCTGCATCTGACGCAAGAGCGCTCCCAACTGCGTCATCTATTGGTGGACTTGGGTCAATGGGACCCCCACCAGCTCCTCTCCCTGGCCGGGACGGTCTGGAGTGAAGGGTTTTCAGAGTCGCTTGTCCTGGAAGCGCAACGACTAGAGGTAGAGGCTGAGCAGGCGCAGCCAAGCGACCCGACTCGGGTCGACCTCTGCCAGCAACGCTGCGTGACGATCGACGATGACGACACCCACGACATCGATGACGGTCTGGCAATCGAGAAAACTGCCGCTGGCCGGACAAGGATCTGGATCCATGTGGCCGATCCAGGGCGATTGATTCCAGCTGGCTCGCCCCTCGACCTAGAGGCGCGCAAGCGGGCCAGCAGCCTGTACCTGGCCCAGGGCAATGTGCCGATGTTTCCGGACAAGCTCTCCACCGGGGTCTTCAGCCTGCGGGCCGGACGCCGCACGGCGGCCTGGAGCACCTGGGCCGAGCTGAACGAGGACGGATCGCTGTCGGACTACGGCATGGTGCGCAGCTGGGTCAAGCCGATCTATCGACTCAGTTATGACGATGCCGATGAGCTGATCGAACTGGCCCCACCGCAGGACAGCGATCTTGCTGATCTGGAAGGCCTGCTGAATGCCAGGCGGCGCTGGCGACTCTCACAAGGGGCACTGCAAATGGATCTGCCTGAAGGCCGGATTCGAGCCCGGGAGGGACTGGCCCAGCTCGAGGTCACCGAACCGAGCAACTCGCGCCAGATGGTGGCCGAAGCGATGATCCTTGCCGGTGCCGTCGCTGCTCAGCTCGGACAGGACAGGGGAATCGCCCTTCCTTATCGCAGTCAGCTGCCCGCTGAACTCCCAGGACAAGCGGAATTGGACGCCCTTCCAGACGGAGCCGTTCGATTCGCCGCGATCAAGCGCTGCTTGAGTCGCGGCTTGATGGGCACCAAGCCAGCGGCCCATTTCAGCCTCGGGCTTCCGGCCTATGTGCAGGCCACGTCACCGATCCGGCGCTATGGCGATCTGCTCGTTCAGCGCCAGTTGGCCGCGGAGGAGCCGCTCTCGGAAGACGCCCTGCAGGAGCTGGTGAACGCGGTCGATGCCGCCATCCGCGAGGGAATCGCTATTTCCCGAGAAGACCAGCGGCATTGGCAGCAGGTTTGGTTTGAAGGACAGAAGGGCCAGCAGTGGCGAGCTCAGTTTCTGCGCTGGCTACGGCCACAGGACCATCTTGGCCGGGTTCGCATCGATGAGCTGGCGATGGATCTGGCTGCGGAATGCCCAAGCCACGCAACCCCGGGGGACGCCTTGCTGCTGCGCATCCAATCGGTCGACTCTCTTCAGGATCAGCTGAGACTCGTGGCGTCGGCCAGTTAAGACCTAGGGCGAGACAGCCGAGACTCTGAGCCAAGGCCCCCAGGGGTTGAAGCAGCCCAGCAGTTCCACCTGCCTGGGGCCATCGAGTTGTTCAAGCCACTGATCGACGCAGGGTTCAAGCGTGATCACAGACCAGCGACT
This sequence comes from Synechococcus sp. CB0205, assembly GCF_000179255.1. NCBI lineage: Bacteria > Bacillati > Cyanobacteriota > Cyanophyceae > Synechococcales > Synechococcaceae > Synechococcus > Synechococcus sp. CB0205. The sequence continues at coordinate 72,362 of NZ_ADXM01000050.1, read as the reverse complement.
GCGGCCCCACGTTGCTTCTGCCAAATCAACGGTATAGGAACCATCCCCCATGGGACGAATCGTTCCTTGGACGTGCACACGAGCTCGATCAATGGCCGATGGAGCCGGTTGGGCGGCGCCAGAGCTGGCTCCCTGCCATGAGCCAGATCCACTTAACCGTCCTGGTTCTTGAAGAACGGCGCGCTGACGCGCAGCCCAATCGGGATGGTTGAAGGGGGTGTCCCAGAGGGGAATGACCCCGGCTGGCGCAACGGGGTCGGCAATCAGGCGCTCCTGAATGTCAATCACCGGGAGGTCAGAGGGAACGCCACCGCGTTCAAATGCCAGGGCGGCAGCCGCACCCGCGGCCTGACCAATGTTGAAAATCACTGGCTGCAGGCGCGTGGCACCGTTTGCCATATGGGAGCTGCTGAAGGCCTTGTCGGCGGCCAGAAGATTGTCGAGATCGGCACTCAGGAGGACCTCGTAGGGCACACAAAACGGCGTGCCGCTCCAGCGCCCACCCCAGCGGCAGCTCTTGGCAGCCAGGGGCCAGTCATCCCCTGGGTAGTGGTGGTCATTGGCGTAATTGCCAACGGCAATGGAACTGATCTGTCCCTCTTGATTGCGGGGCAGAGTTGAAATCGAGCGGCCCGATCGTTCGGGAAGGAGATCCTGCTCAATGACGGTGCTGCGGCCCACCATTCGCCGCCCTTCTCGCCAGTACGGCATGGCCGCCAAGGCAGGGTCAGGACTGCCTGAATCCTGCGGAAAGGCATCGCCCAAGCTGAGCCAACCGGAGCAGAGCTCCATCAACTCCGCCGCAAAGCTGCGGCTATGGGCCTGCATCTCTCGCTCCAGCTCCGCTTCGGCGTCCGCCTGGTTGCTGAAGGCACGGTCCAAACCCTGATGCCAGTCATTGCCTTGCAAAGGCCAGTTCAGCATCACCAGGCCCCCAGGCAACCGCCCATAGGTGAGCGTGCGTTCCAGCCCAAACGCTTGGCAGGCCTGCTCAAACGGAGCGGGCAGTAGCGGCTTCTCCGGTAAGGCCTGGGCTGGCTTTTCCCCATGCAGTTGTCCCATCACCACCCAGGTGGGGGACTGCACCGGCTGTCGTTCAAAGAACGACTCCGTGGCGAGTCGTTCTGCACTGGGGGCGCTGGGTTCACCCCAGAGCTCCTGGGGTTCCCAGCCCAAGCGATAGGGGAGATCCAAGAAGGGCAGGAGGTCGCCCCGGTCACTGCCATCAATCAGGACGCTGCAGGCCAGCTGTTGCCGCTGCCCTTCACGTTCAATCTCGATGGAGCGCACCAGCCGCTCGGAACGGTTCACCGCCAGACAACGGCAACACGACAGCCAGGTCAGGTTGGGGAGCTCCTGCACCCACTGCTGCAGCAGGGCCTCGGCCTGGATCGGGCGAAAGCCAAAACAGCTGACCCAGTTCTGGTCAAGACCCTCTGGCTCCCGTTCCGCCATTCCCCGTAGAAAGGCCCCCCAGAGGCCGGTTTGCCAGGGACTCAGCTCGTTCCCATCAGGGCAACAGACCCCGGCAGCACTGACCATTCCCCCCAGCCAAGAACCAGGCGTGAGCAGAACGGTCGGAGCGCCGGCGCGGGCCGCTTGGATCGCCGCAGCCACTCCACCGGTTCCACCTCCCCACACCACCACCGGGGCGGAATCAATGCGGGCTGGCATGCCTGGATGGAGGAGTCAGCCCCAGGCTCGCAGCTGAAGGCACGATCGGGAAGGGCTGCGTAGGATCCCGCCGATGACTTACACCCTCACCACACCCCTCTACTACGTCAACGACAAGCCCCACCTGGGGAGCGCGTACACGACCCTGGCCTGCGATGCCCTGGCCCGGTTCCAGAGACTGAAGGGTGAGGAGGTGCTGTTCATCACCGGCTGTGATGAGCACGGCCAGAAGATTCAGCGCACGGCCGAGGCGGCAGGCCTGACCCCGCAGGCCCATTGCGACGGTGTGAGTGCCCAGTACCGAGAGCTCTGGGATCGCTGGCAGATCAGCAACAACCGCTTGATTCGCACGACGGATCCACGGCACCGCCAGGTCGTCCAGCAGTTTTTTGCGCGGGTCGAGGCGAGCGGAGACATCGTCGAAGGCCGCCAGCAGGGTTGGTACTGCGTGGCCTGCGAGGAATTCAAGGACGACCCCCATGAGGCCCAGGATCCGGAGTGCCCTATCCACCGCAAGCCGCTGGAATGGCGTGATGAGCTGAACCTGTTTTTCCGCCTCTCCCGTTACCAAGAGCAGATCGAGGCCCTGATCAGCCAACCCGGTTTTATTCAGCCGGTGAGCCGCCGCCGTGAAGTCGAAAACTTCGTCAAGCAAGGGCTGCGGGATTTCTCGATTTCACGAATCAACCTGCCCTGGGGAATCCCCGTGCCAGGCCATGAGGGTCACACCTTCTATGTCTGGTTCGATGCCCTCTTGGGCTACATCACTGCCCTGCTCGAAGAGGGCGATGCAGCTGATCTCGACACAGCGATCTCCAGGGGCTGGCCCGCTTCGGTGCACGTGATCGGCAAGGACATCCTTCGCTTCCATGCCGTCTATTGGCCGGCCATGCTGCTCTCGGCTGGACTTTCCCTGCCGGCAAAGGTCTTTGGCCATGGTTTTCTGACCCGCGAGGGTCAAAAGATGGGGAAATCCCTCGGCAACGTGCTCGACCCGGCCGACCTGCTCGAGCGCTGCGGCCGGGATGCCGTGCGCTGGTACCTGTTGCGGGACATCCCCTTCGGAGAGGACGGGGATTTCCAGCAGCAACGCTTCAGCGATCTGGTCAATAACGACCTGGCGAACACCATCGGCAACCTGCTGAACCGCACGAGCTCCATGGCTCGCCGTTGGTTCGATGAAGCCGTACCTCCAGCCGATCAGGCCAGGACCAGCACCCATCCCCTGGCCCAGGCGGCAGCACAGGCCAAGGACGCCAGCCTGGCAGCACTAGAGAACCTGGAGTTCCGCTCGGCGGCCGAGGCAGCCCTGCAACTGGCGATTAGCGCCAATGGCTATCTGAATGATCAGGCGCCCTGGAGCTTGATGAAGAAGGAGGGCACACGGGAGCAGGTGGCCAACGACCTCTATGCCGTGCTCGAAGCCGCTCGGCTCGTGGCCCTGCTGATGGCACCCCTCTTGCCCGATCTCTCCGGGCGAATGCTGCATCAACTCGGGCAACCGATTCCCGATTCCAATGCGACGGCCCAGGTGAGCTCGGCCTGGCTGGAGCAGCTCAGCTGGGGTGGACTCCAGAGCGGAGCACCGCTGCCTGAGCCCTCCCCGGTGATGGCACGCCTGGAACTGGAGGATCCGCTCTGATGGTTCGGATCAACCGAGCACTGCGGCTCAGTGCCGTCTGTCTGCTGGTCGGCTGCTCAACAGCGACCCGGCAAGGCAGCCAACCGTTTTCCTTCCGTGCCTTGGACCTGCGTCAGCAGGACCCCAAGGGAGCCCCGGCGTGGGAGCTCAAAAGTCCAGAGGCTCGCTACGACATCCAGCGCAAATTGGCCCAGGCACTGAGGCCCCGGGGCACGGTCTTTCGGCGCGGTGAGCCAAGCATCTTGATTGCTGCCGAGAGGGGCACCGTGATCGGCGATGGCCAAGCCATCCAGCTGGAAGGAACCGTCCGTATCACCCTGCTGGGCGAGGAACCGGTTGAGATCACCGGGGACACCGCCCGCTGGTTACCGCGCCAGGAGCTGATGGTCATCGACCAGAGGCCCGTGGCCCTCGATCGCCGGTCCCGCATCAGTGCGGAAACGGCTCAGTACTTCATCAAGCGTGACCTGGTCGAGCTCCGCGGTGCCCCCGTGCTTGAGCACTGGCAAGACGGACGCAGCAAAGCAGGCAACGCCAAAACACCCGCTCCGCTCCCCCTGAAAGTCAAAGCCCAGTGGGTCGACTGGAAGCCGGAGCGGGGCGATCTCACCGCACCTGCGGTGGTGCGCGGCGAGCAGTTCGAGCAATCCAAGCCGGCTCCAGCCAAAGACGAAAAGCCAGCGCCCAGCCTTGTCCTGACCGCCCAGGGGCTGCGCGGCAATTTGCGCCAGGGCTATGTGGACCTGGTCGCTCCGGTGCAGGTGCGCCGCGCCGATGGCAAGGGTTGGCTCGACGCCAAGCAAACCCGCTGGGCCATCAATGATCAGTTGCTCAGCAGCGACCAACCCTTCACGGGTCAGTTCAATGCCCTGAAAGCCAAGGGAGATCGCTTCACGGTCGATCTCGAGAAGAGTGATGTGAAGGTCTCCCGTGGCTGCGAGTTGGATCAGCCTGGTGAGCGGCTGACGGCCATGCGGTGTCTCTGGAACTGGCCGAGTGGGCGGTTTGTAGCCACCGATCAGGTGGTGCTCAAACGCGACACGTACAAGCAGGTGACGCGGGCCAAGCGCTTGGAAGGAAAGATCGGTGACGACGGAACCGCTGTCTTCAGTTCCCCCGGAGAACGGGTGAATTCCCGTTTCACCCTTCCGCCGAAGGGCCAAGGGGGAGGGGGAAAGAAGCGAGCTCCTGCTCCAATTGCGTTCTGAGCTTCAAGCTCCAACCCTCAATCCAGCTCTCATCGCTGCGGCTGAAGCAACGCGGCGACCATCCCGCCACCAGCAGCAGTCCATCCTCAGCAATCGGTTGAATGATGAGCGCTGGAGTGTTCTCGGGGAGTCCCTTGAACTCATCACGACCGGGATAGAGCGCCAGGTTCACCAGGTTGATCGCCTTCTGCGTTGCCCAAGCCCGCTCGCAAATCGGGCCTGGCTCAAAGGGGCTGGAGTCGAGCACCCCCCGTCGCAGGAGCACCCGCCCGCGCCAGAGCAGTAACAGTGAGGCCGCCGGGGTCGCGGTCAACAGCATTTGACTGCCCCAGCCCAACTCTTGACGGAGGGAATCGGGCAGCTCGGCTGCGAGCTCCAGGCCCTGCTCACCGACTAACGCCACCCGATCTGGGGCCAGCGGAGCGGCCCTAGTCCAGAGGACAGCGACCAGCATCAAGCCAACCGAGAGCAGGCTGCTCAACACCCCAGCCCTCTCCAACGCAGGGCTCAACTCAGTCGCACTGAGCTGATTGCCGACACACAAGAGCAGACCGAGAATGCCAATGAGCAAGCAGACGCGAGCTGGAAGAGGCACGGTGTCGGCGCTTTGCCCCCTCACGTTGTCACAGGCTCACATCCGCCTCCACATGGCGCGGGTTGACGCTCAAATGGGGCAACTTCCGCAGGGACCATGGGCCAGCCCGAGCTCACGTCAGCGCCAGAGGCCTTCGCTGCCGTGGCCCTCGCTGCGATTGCAGCCGATGGGGAACTGAGTGCTGTTGAGGCCAGGGCCCTGCGCCAACAACTGGAATATCGCCAACCCTTCCGCAGGCTGAGCGATCAGGACATGGGTGCACTGCTGGATCGGGTGTTGCTGCAACTCAGGGCCAGCAGTTGTGCGGAGCTGATCCTGCAGGCAACCCCCCTCCTTTCAATGGCACAACGGGAAACGGCCCTGGCCGTTGCGGCCCACCTCATTCACGCCGATCACATCGAAACCCAAGCCGAACTGACCTTCCTGGATCAATTGCGGGACGCCTTTGGCCTTGAGCCAGCACGAAGTGCATCAATCCTTGAGGTGATCTCCCTGCTGCATCGCGACAGCTTGGCCAGCTAGGGGCAGACTGTGCCCAGGTTTAAGCGTTCGCTGGTGCGTCACGTCCTCCGCAGAAAGCTCTGGTCTCTGATGATGGCCGCTGCCCTGGTGCTCACCAGCCTGATCGCGCCATCGGCAGCACTCGCCACTGGATTGGCCGACTTTCCTGTGCAGCGTCCCAGCAGCCACGTGATTGATAGTGCCGATGTGCTGAGTCGCGCCGCCAGCGGTGATGTCAACCAGCGACTCGAGCAATTCTCGGAATTGGGGGTGGATGCCCGCTTGGTGACCCTGAGGCGCCTGGATTACGGCGTCAGCCTGGAGACCCTTGGCGAGGAACTTCTGCAGCAGTGGCAGGACGAGGCCAGCCGCGATGGCTTGCTGTTGCTCCTGATCGAGGCGCAGAACAACAGTGCAGCCGTCGTTGCCAGTCCAGCTCTGCTTGAGCAACTTCCCTCCACCTTGCTCTCCAGCACGGCCATCAGCACCATGGGACTTCCCCTGAGGGAGGGCTCCCGCTACAGGCAAGCCAGCCTCGACGCCCTAAGCCGACTCGAAGTCGTGCTCAACGGGGGCGAAGATCCCGGTCCGCCACAGCTTGTGGAGCGCATGCCAGTTGAGACCAATATTCCAACCAAGGAAGAAACCGAGTCCAGCAACGCCTTCCTTTGGGTTGTCGTTTTGCTGGTGGTTGGCACCCTGGTGCCAATGATCACCTGGTGGGTCTTCTCCCGCTGAGATCGCCATGGGGTTGACCGATTGGATTGGAAGCTTTGATCGGGCCAGTACCCACGATCTGAGCAACAACCTCGAGAGGGCCTACGAAGCCGCGCTCCTAATTCAGAGCCTCGAGCTTGAGTACTACAACGACCGCCCAGTTCGCCCTGAGATTGAACTGAGCATCCCTCAATCCGCCAAGGCCCTGATGCTGCGCCGCTTTCGCGCAGCCCTGCAGGTCGCCCAGGACAACCTGGCGGATGTCGCCCCGAAGCGTTCCGAGCTCGATAGCCAAGAGCTCAGACAGTTGCAGCTTGTGGAGAGCGTTGTCTCCCGCTACGGCCGAGGACGCAGCAGCGCTCCAGCCATGTCCCGGTCCCCGGAGATGCTGCCCCGCAGCCTGCTGGGTGTGTTTGATGGGGTCCGCCGCCAGCTCGACCCTGAGGCCGAAGCCTCCTTGGTGGCTGGTTTCCGCCGCCGGCGGGACTCGACTCTTGTGTCCCTGCGGGTGCTGCTTCTGTTGATTCTCGTGCCGCTGGTGATTCAACAGGCCAGCCGGAGTCTGGTGATTTCACCGCTGATGAATCGCTATGCACCGGAGATTCCCTTCCTCAATTACACCAAGCCCCACCTTCAAGAGAAGGCCGTCGCCAAGTTGAGGCTGTATCAACAGGAGCTCGAGTTTGAGGCTCTGTTGGAAGGGAAACAGCCTCCCTCCCCAGAGGAGATTCAATCCGCCCTGGCCCGCCGGGCCAATGCCCTCAAGGATGAAGCGGATGCAGAAAGCATCGAAGCTTCAAAGAATGTCCTTGCCGACCTGGCGGCGCTGGTTGGCTTTGTCTTGGTCTGCCTGTTTGGCCGCCGGGACCTTCAGGTGCTGCGGGGCTTTCTCGATGAGGCCGTCTACGGCTTGAGCGACAGCGCCAAGGCCTTCGCCATCATCTTGTTCACGGACATTTTTGTTGGCTTCCACAGCCCCGAAGGATGGACCGTCTTGCTCGATGGGATTGCCCACCACCTGGGTCTTCCCGCCGAAGAGAACTTCATCCTTCTGTTCATTGCCACCTTCCCGGTGGTGCTGGCGACGATTTTCAAGTACTGGATCTTCCGCTACCTCAACCGCGTTTCTCCATCGGCCGTGGCAACCCTCAAAAACATGAACGGTGGTGGCTAGTCCCGCCGAGCCTGCGGGTCTGGTTGTTGTCACTGGACCCAGCCGCAGTGGCAAAAGCCGTTGGGCCGAACATCTCGCTGCGCTCCACCCGGGCCCAGTTCTCTACCTCGCCACCGGACAGCCTCCTGGCGAAGACGAACGCTGGGCACAACGCATCCGAGACCATCAAGACCGCAGACCCTCTGGTTGGCAGACCCTGGAAGTCGGCGCCGACCTGACCGCTGCGCTTTCGGGTCTCACTCCATCCGCTGATGGCCAGGAGCCCAGGCTCCTGTTGATCGACGCCCTGGGAACCTGGCTCGCCCAACACCTGGAGGCCTCTGCTGAGCAGTGGCAGGACTGCAGCACGGCCCTGTTAAACCAATTGCAACAGCAGCATGAGCCTGTGATCTTGGTGATGGAGGAAGTCGGTTGGGGCGTGGTTCCTGCCACGGCCATCGGCGGGCTCTTCCGCGACAGGATGGGGGACCTGCAACAACGGTTGACCGCGATCAGCCATGAGGCTTGGCTCGTGGTCAACGGCCGAGCCCTGAACCTCCACGAGCTCGGTATCCCCGTCCCGCGCTAGATGCCATGCCCAGGGTGGTGCTGTTTCAACCGGAGATTCCACCGAATACGGGGAACGTGGCCCGCAGTTGCGCAGCGAGCTGCACCGAACTGCATCTCATCGAGCCCTTGGGCTTTCAGATCGATGACCGAACCCTGAAGCGGGCCGGTCTCGACTATTGGCCCTGGGTTCAACTGGAGCGCCACGCCAACTGGGAGCAGTTCCTAGAGAAGCGGCGTCAGCGCGGCGGCCGCCTGCTCGCCCTGAGTCGCCACGCCAGCGAGCCGTACCACCGCATTCAGTACCGAGCGGATGACTGGCTGCTGTTTGGCCGTGAGAGCAGCGGCCTGCCCGGGGAGCTCCTAGAGCACGTGGACCAGCGACTGTTGATCCCCATGCCGGGCTCGGTGGACCAGGGCGGCGGGGTGCGAAGTCTGAATCTCGCGACATCCGTGGGTGTTGTTCTCTTCGAGGCACTCAGGCAACTCGAAGTGGGCTAACCCTTTGCAGGGCAAGGGGTCTCAGATCGAGATTGGGTTGTGGTCGACCCAGAAGTTGACCCTTATGACTTGCGCGGGTACCGGCCAGTCGTTAATCTCGCGCCGTCCGGAGGATGTTGGCTTCTCCACCGGGCTTTGACCTTTGGCCAAACTGGATGAAGCCTGTTCACTTTCTACTGACGACGGCAGCAAGCACTGCAGCCCTTGGGGCTGCCGGCACCGTTGTCGCCCCCTCCCTGGCTGACTCCAAGTCAGGAACGCTGCCGATCTCAGCTCCACCTGCCCTGAGCGCAGACCTGATCGCTGCCGCTGAGACCAGGCCCAGCACCGAGAAGATCTGGGTCAAAGCCCGTCAAGCCATCACCCTCAAGCACCTCGCCAGTCAGCTGGCGCAGGACGAGACGCTGATCAGCCAGCTGAACGACGTCAAGGCTGATCACGTCTTTGGCCGCAGTGAATGGATGGTTCTCCCCAGCACCGCCATCAAGCAGGTCAAAACGGTTGCCGCCGTTGACACGTCTGAACTGCGGCGCACCCCACCCCTTGAGGCACCGCCAGAGCCCAGTGAGACCGCTCGCATCCGCCGCGGTGACACCACCTTGGCCAAGGTTGCCCAGCGCTACAACCTCAGCATTCAGAAACTCCTGAAGCTGAACCCCGGTCTTCGGGGAGCCCAGCTTGTTGTTGGTACCCCAATCCGTATCGCCCAGGCCAATGCAGGGCGCAGCCGCATGGTGCTTGGTCTGAAGCCCGTTGGCTCCGGTGGTCTGAGCTGGCCCGACCAACCCGACTTTGGGTTCGGGGAAGGGGAGAACTTCAATGACCGTGCCTGGGTCTGGCCCACCAAGGGCATCTTTACCTCCGGCTATGGCTGGCGTTGGGGTCGGATGCACCGCGGCATCGACATTGCCAACAACATCGGAACGCCGATAGTTGCGGCTAAATCGGGTCAGGTGGTTTCCGCTGGCTGGCATGGCGGTGGCTACGGCTATCTCGTTGAGCTGCGGCATGCCGACGGAACCTTGACCCGCTACGGCCACAACAGCAGGATCCTGGTTCGTGCTGGTCAGTTCGTGCCCCAGGGCAAGGTGATCTCCCTGATGGGCAGCACCGGGCGGAGTACAGGTCCCCACCTGCACTTCGAAATCATCCCCGCCGGCCGTGGAGCGGTGAATCCGCTTCAAATGCTGCCCCCTAGGGCCTGATCGCAGCTGCGAACAGGGTTTCGGCACGGCGATCCTCTACAATCACCTCACCGCGGCTCGGTAGCTCAGCTGGTTAGAGCGTGGGATTCATAACCCCAAGGTCGGGAGTTCAAGTCTCCCCCGAGCCATCGCTTATTGCCTCGCTTCGGCGGGGCTTTTTGCTGTCTGCGTTCACTCCACGCCTAGAGTCTGGCCAGTTAAACCGGGGTGTGATGCAGGCATTCCGACAGGTCTTGCCGTTCTTGGCCTGCGCGGCGCTGGCGCCTCCCAGCGCACTGGCCTGCAGCTGCTCACCGGCCATCGAGACGCCCATCACTCAGCTGTATCGCTGGCAAATCGGACGGCAGGACACACCGGGGCGCCCTGAGCTGAAGTCCATCCAAAACCTTCTCAGCCCAGCGTTGTACCAGGACTTGAGCGCTGCCTATCAGCTCAACCCAGGTGAGGGGCGTGGCTATTTGGATTTCGATCCCTTCAGTGGCACGCAGGTTTACACCCACAACGTGCTCGTGGTGGGCTGCAGCGGCGACAGTGCCGATGTCGCGGTGTTTACGGGTCTGAAAGGACGTCTCTCCGAGACTCCACAACGGCTCTCTCTGCAGATGCAGCAGACCGCCGATGGATCATGGGTGGTGGGTGATGTCAGCTACCCCAGTGGGTTCCAGCTGAGCAGTTTTCTCTCTGGCTTGTTGAAGCAGTGATCCCTCTTCTCTGTCTCTGCGGCCCGTCCGCTGCCGGGAAAACCAGCATGACGCGAGCCCTGCAGGACCATCTGGAGAGTGACGGCATCAGGGTGTTGCCACTGTCCTGTGATGACTACTACTGGCACGAATGGACCCCGGATGCGGTCTACGGCTACGACACCCCTGCCGGAATTGATGCCGAGGCTCTGCTTGCTGATCTGGAGCAGCTCTGCAGGGGGGACGCCACCAGCCTTCGCCGCTACGACATGGTCAGCCACCAGGCCCGGCACGAGCCTTTGATGCAGGCCTATGACCTGATTGTTCTCGAGGGCTCCTTTGGTCCCCAGCTCCTGCTGGAGGAGCCGCTGCTGCGATCGATGGTCTATCTGGAGCTCACGATGCCGCTGCGCCTCTGGCGACGCCTACTGCGTGATCGCCGTGAACGCGGGCATTCCTTGGCGTATGTGATTCGGCAGACCGTGCTGGAGACGCTGCCCGGGGAAAGGGAATTCATTCTTCCCTTGAAACCGCAAGCCGACCTGGTCATCCAAAACAGCACGGCAGGCCTTGCGACACTGACGGAACATGCCCGCTCCCTCCTGGTGCCATGACCCGTGACGATGGAGCGAGGCTGATCAATGGACCCGAGACGGCCAACACCACACTCCTTCTTGCCCACGGTGCAGGCGCACCGATGGATAGCCCCTGGATGAACACCGTGGCCGAAGGCATCGGCAATTGCGGTGTTCGGGTGGTGCGCTTCGAGTTCCCCTACATGCAGCGAAGTCGGGAGCTGGGTCGACGTTGTGGACCAGATCGACTCCCCAAACTCCTTGATGCCTACCGCGAGGAGGTAATCAGCGAACAACAGCGGCAAGGTGGCGCCAATCTGTTCATCGCTGGGAAGTCCCTCGGAGGGCGCATCGCCAGCCTGCTCATCGACACGCTGAGCGACGTCCAGGGTTGCCTGTGCCTTGGCTATCCCTTCCATCCCCCAGGACAACCAGAGTCATTGCGCACCGACCATCTCGAGGTCATGCACTCCCCGTGCCTCATTCTCCAGGGGGAACGGGACAGCTTTGGACGCCGTGAGGAAGTGGAGCGCTATCCACTGGCCGCGTCGGTGGAGTTGACCTGGTTGCAGAGCGGAGATCACAGCTTTAAGCCCACCAAGGCCTCCGGACTCACTGAGTCAGACAACTTGCAGGCCGCTATCGACCACTGTCAGAACTTCATGACCCATCACCAGCGCGGGTAGCCCAGGCGACGGAAGAACAAGGGCAGTGTGACCAACACTTGTGGAGCCAACACGGCCACCGAACAATGCGCGAGGTCGTCTTTCGCGTTTCCTGCTCAGCTGAAAACCTGCAAGCCCAAAGTGAGCAACCGCAGCTGAGCATTCGCTCCAGCAACCTTGAGGAACTGCACTACGCAGCTCGGGATGCCTTGATGAACCACTTCGGCCCCAGCCATGGGGCCTATCGGGTTCGCTTTACGCGCTGAGGGTCTCGAGCGCCTGGGGAATGCGCTGGAACATGTAGCCCAAGCCCCGAGCGGTGAGAATCAGTTCCGGGTTTTCGGGATCATCCTCGAGCTTGGCCCGCAGCCGGGAGATGTGCACATCCACCACTCGGCTGTCGGAGGAGCGCTCGGGCTTATAGCCCCAGACCTTCTCCAGCATGTCCAGGCGACTGATCGGTTCGCCAGACCGGCTAAGCAGAAGCTCCAGCAGGTTGAACTCCATGCCGGTCAGTCGGATGCGCTCATCGCCCCGATGGGCCTGACGCTTGTTGAAGTCGATGCTGAGGTCACCCACGACCACCACATGGGACGTGCGGCCGGGCCCGGCCACCCCATTGGCCTGAACAGAGCTGACGCGCCGCATGACGCAGCGAATTCGCGCCTCCAGCTCCTTCGGGCTGAAAGGTTTCACCATGTAGTCGTCGGCGCCAAGCTGCAGACCCGTGATCCGGTCTGCCACATCGCCGAGGGCGGTCAACAGGATGATCGGGACCTCCGACTGGGCACGAATGCGCTCGGTCACGGCAAAACCGTCGAGCTCCGGCATCATCACGTCGAGAACCACGACATCCGGTTCTGATGCGCGGAAATGCTCGAGTGCCTGGGCTCCGTTCTCGGCAAGGGTCACCTCGTGACCAAGCATCACCAGGCGGGTCTCAAGGATTCGACGAATGTTCTCTTCGTCATCTGCGACCAGGATCTTGAGGGGAGCGGTCGTCGTCGCTTCAGTCATCAAGAGGGGATCAGATGCTGTTCTGAATCAACGAATAGCCGAGTGGGTTCCCGTTTATGAAGGAACAACAGGCTTTGTAACGAAGCCGCGGAGGGACTGTCCCAGACTGCCTAGTTCTCCTGTTCTGTGAAGGCGTCCAGCAGAACGGGCACCGTCACGATCGGGTCAAAGCTCGTAATCGCAGGCTGCGGAGTGGGATCGGCCTGACGGCGGAAACGATTCGAACTGGTCCGACTGGGGGCCGGCGAGCTCGCCTGAGGGGAGGCGCTTGGTTGGTCCGCCTCGGAGCGGCGACGGATTGGATTACGCCGGGTCGCCTCTGGACGGGTCGTGGACAGTGGCCGCTGGATCGGTTGGTCCTTCAACTCCCCGCGGAGCTGGTTCAGTAGCCGAAAATGGCCGGTGGTGTTGTATTTCTGCAGCAGCGACGGATCCCAAGCCATTAGCGCTGGTCTGTAAGACCCTCAGCCTATTGGGCGGCGCGGGTGCAGGAGAAGCGTGATAAATTGTTGCGGTGACAACTGGAAGTCGATCCGGGTTCGGGTTAACCGAAACGTTGGGTCTAATCCCTGTCTCCACCAATCATTTCACGGATTATGTCGAGGCTCGTCGGTCTTCAGGCTCCTGACTTCACCGCCACTGCAGTGGTCGATCAGGAATTCAAGGAGGTGACCCTCTCCTCATACCGCGGCAAGTACGTGGTGCTGTTTTTCTACCCCCTGGATTTCACCTTCGTCTGCCCGACGGAGATCACGGCCTTCTCCGATCGCTACAGCGAGTTCTCCAGCCGTAACTGTGAAGTCCTGGGCGTCTCCGTGGACAGCCAGTTCTCTCACCTCGCCTGGGTGCAGACCGACCGTAAGAACGGTGGTCTCGGCGACATCGCCTATCCCCTGGTCGCTGACCTGAAGAAGGACATCGCCCGTTCCTACGAGGTGCTGGACGAGGAAGCCGGTGTGGCCCTGCGCGGTCTGTTCATCATCGATCCCGATGGTGTGATCATGCAGAGCACCATCAACAACCTGCCCGTCGGCCGCAGTGTTGACGAGACCCTGCGACTGCTCCAGGCCTTCCAGCACATCCGCAACCACCCCGACGAGGTCTGCCCCGCCAACTGGACCCCTGGCGAGAAGACCATGAACCCCGATCCCGTGAAGAGCAAGGAGTTCTTCGCTGCTGTGAACTGATCCCCAGTTCCCATCGATCTACGGGGGCCGAGAGGCCCCCTTTTTTATGTTCAATCAGGGGCTGCCAGGCTCAGTTCCCCTGTCGCACCGTCCAACTGCGCTGGAACGCCGAGGGGAAGTGCCATGTTGGGCCGCCCGTGGCCGACTGGTAGCTGATGCACCAGCGGGATACCCAAGTTGCCGAGCCGCTCCTCGAGGATCTCCTCCATTGAGAAGTCCCCTGGCAAGACATCGTCCTCAGCCCAGCTGAAGCGCCCTAGGCCAATCCCCCGCACACCATCGAGCAACCCTGAGCTGCGCCACTGCGTGAGCTGCCGATCGACGCGATAGGGAGCTTCACCGGTGTCCTCCAGCACCAAGATCTTGTCCCGCAGGGCGGGAAGCCAAGGCGTACCGATCAAGCTCGTGGCAATGGTGAGGTTGCTCACCACCAGTGCTCCGCGAGCGAGGCCTGGCCGTAGACGCCGGCCCTGAAGGGATGCCACAGGCCTCCCCTTGAGCAGAGAAGACAGGCGTTCCCACTGAACGTCCGATCCGCCAAACCAGCCATGCACCCCACCGCAACTGCCTGCGGCGAGTTGGGCGAGGAGCACCGCTGAGCAATCTGAAAACCCAACACACCAGCGTGGGGTGGCCGGGATGGACCAGCCCTGCTCGAGCACGCGTGCACTACCCCAGCCCGCCCCGACCAAGAACAGTGCGTCAATGGAGGGATCGAGCCAGGCGTGCCGCAGGGAGGAGGCGCGCTGCTCATCCGTCCCGGAGAACCAACGCCACTGGCCCAAGAGTTCAGGCGGAGTGAGAAGCCTCCAACCCTCCTGCCGGCAGCGCCGCCGCAGGAGCTCCAACGTCGGATCCTCTCGCTCAAGCCAGGTGCCTGGTGCGAGCGCTGCAATCCGTGCTCCCGGCTTCAACGGTGCCGGGCCGCGCTGCGTCGCTGCTCGGGAGCGGGCAGCCAGGGGAACCGCTGCCGCTAGTGCCCCAAGGAGCAGCTCACGGCGGCGCCAGGGTTTCATCCCAACAGGCTGGCCAACAGACGGCGTCCATCGACCCCACCGGTCGCTGGGTCACAGGCCCGTTCGGGGTGGGGCATCAGGCCGAGCACATTGCCCTGGGCATTGGTCAGGCCAGCCACGTCGGCGACGGAGCCGTTGGGATTGCGGCAGTAGCGCAACACCACTTGGCCTTGGTCCTCAAGGGCCTTGAGGTCATCGGGAGCGGCCTGGTAGCGCCCCTCTCCATGGGCGATAGGGAAATTCACCACCTCGCCGCTGCTGTAGCCCTGCAGCCAGCTGCACTGGCCCGGCTCAACGCGAAGATCCGTGGGCTCGCAGATGAAGTGGAGTTTCTGGTTACGGGTCAGGGCGCCTGGCAAGAGGCCCATCTCGGTCAGCACCTGGAAGCCATTGCAGATTCCCAGCACGCGACCGCCGCGCTTCGCGAAGGCCGCGACTTCCTCCAGCACAGGGGCGAAGCGCGCAATCGCTCCGCAGCGCAGGTAGTCGCCGTAGCTGAATCCGCCTGGAATCACCACGGCATCAAGACCACTCAGATCCCGCTCCTCATGCCAGAGGAAGCGGGTTTCGATGCCCAAACAGCCCTGGGCTGCCCACTGGACATCCCGGTCACAGTTTGAGCCGGGAAAAACAACGACACCAAGGGTCATGGCTCAGGCTCCAGCGCTGGAGTCGTCCTTGAGCTCGAGGGTCCAGTCCTCGATCACGGGATTGGCCAACAACCGGTCACTCAACAGCTCCAACTGCTGACGGGCGGTCTGGGCGTCAGGAGCCTCCAGCTCCACCTCCACGGCCTTACCGATCCGCAATTTGCCGATGCCATCGACACCCAGGCGTGAGGCAGCGGCTCGGGTGGCTTCACCAGCGGGATCGAGCACGGAGGGCCTCAGGGAGACCAACACACGGGCAGAGAAGACGGGCACCTGAGCTCTAGGTGGGGTTTGTTAAATCTTGGCAGGCCGGCTGACGCTGGACCCGGCTGTGGTCAGGTTGGAGGGGGTCCTAAGGGGTCGCCGTGGATCGCTTGCCGCTGCTGACTGGGCTGCTGACAGCCTGGGCACTCCTCACCACCCAGGTCGCCAAAGGGGAGGAACCCTTTTCGCTTCCGCTCGAATGCCAGCTCGAATCGGCCCGTTGGCAGCCCTGCACGCTGACCGTTGAACGGCTCGGGGAGCACTGGTGGCTCCAGGTCGGTGGGCGCCGACTGGACTTTCACCACGACGGACGTGGACAGATCGAACTTCAGGAGGCGGCAAGAGAGCCCCGGCTTGTTCAGCCCCACTGGAGAACTGAGCAGGCCCTCTGCTGGGGGGGCATCTGCGCCAAAGGAGCTTTGCCGCTGGACTAGCCCAGACCGGCGATCAACTGATCCTTCAGGGCTGAACCCTTGAGGGACAGGCCCAGGGCGACAAGCTCCAGACCGTCGTCGTTGGGGCGCTCCAGCCGCGAACCGCTGTCAAACCAACACTCCAGACGCGGGCCAACCGCCTGGATCTGCAGCGGGTGGGTTTTACCAGGAAGCCAAGCCCGTCCTTTGAGACGGAGCAGGCCTTGGTCTGTAATGCAAGCCGGCAACAGGGCTTCGAGCTGGGCTTTGTTGGTCACTCCCTGCCACCGGAAGGCAACCGACTCCATCGCCACGTGGGTGTGGTCATGGTGATCGTGATCGTGGTCGTGGTCGTGGTCGTGGTCGTGGTCGTGGTCGTGGTGATGATCGTCGTCGTGTTCGGGGCGATCGAGTCCCATCAGCAGAGCCGCTGGGACGTCGCCGCGGGCCATGGGCAGAACAGACACGCCGCTGCGGACCTGGTCGCTCAAGCGGCAGCGGAGACGGTCGACGGCCTCCTCGCTTAAACAATCCGCCCGGCTCATCAGCACGAGATCGGCGGCCTCGAGCTGATCGTCGAAGAGCGCGTTGATGTCACTGAGGTGATCCAGGCTTGGATCGGCCTGTCGTTGGGCCTCGAGGGCACTGGGATCGGCAACGACACTTCCGCCACTCAATGCCTCACCGTCGACAACGGTCACCACGCCCGTCACACGGGTCTTGGTGCGAATCTCAGGCCAGCGGAAGGCCTGCACCAGGGGCACGGGCAGGGCGAGGCCACTGGTTTCGACGACGATTCCATCGAGTTGGTCAGCGCGCTGCAGCAACTGCTGCATGACCGGCAGAAACTCGTCCTGGACGGTGCAGCAGAGGCAACCGTTGGCCAGCTCAACGACCCGTCCGTCGAGCTCATCCTCAGGGCAAAAGCCGCAGCTGCGAATCAGATCGCCATCGATCCCCACCTCACCAAACTCGTTCACCAGAACGGCAAGCCGCAGGCCACTGGAGACCAGCAGCTGACGCAACAGTGTCGATTTACCAGCGCCAAGAAACCCGGTCACCACCGTGACCGGGAGGCGTGATGCGGGTGCCACAGTCATGGTCAGGCGACGAGCGCGGTCCAGGTGAAGGCGGCGCCGATGCCGACCATCACACCGGCGAGGAGCTGTTTCTGGCTCAGCGGGAGCTCCTGGCTGAAGCGACGCAGGCCAACGAGGGAGAGGGTCAACAGAGCGCCTTGGCTGAGCAACAAACCCAGCAGGTAAAAGGCAATGGGGGTGGACTCCCAGCCAATCACCGAGGCGCTGAGCACATAACCGTGCAGAGCGAAGGCGGGAATTAAGCTGAGGGCAGGAAGACGGCCCACGATCACGAGGCCCTCGACCACCAGGGAGAGGGAGACCAGTGCCTCGGCACCAGGCAGACCGGGCAACCAAAGACCCAGTGCCGTGGCGCTGAGGCCCACCAGCAGCAACGCCATGGTCCAACGCATGGAGCGTTGAAAGCCGACCAGGGCCAGGGCAATCAGAAAGAGCAGATGGTCAGGCCCCAGCAGCGGGTGGGCCAGACCACTGATCAATCCACTCACCGGTGAGGGAACCAGCGCCATGGACTCCATCGGGTGATGGGCCAGAGCTGGCGCGGCAGAGAGGGAAGCCAGCAGGAGCGCAGGGGCCCCGAAACGCTTGAACATCAATAGGACTGGTCCGCGCCAGGTGATTTATGGGAGTGAACCGGCGGGCGTTCTGACTGGAGCCCTGGGGACAGGACTCTTCACAGCTGCGGGACAGCGCCGGAATTACACCGGACTTTCCCCGTTTCCTCCTCGGGCTGATCCCCCGAAGAACCGGAGCACTGAGCCTAAGCGCTGATTAACGACAGGCCAGGCTTTCGCGGGTATCGACACCCGTACGTGGATTGACGCCGCTGGCCCGGGCACAAAGGGCCTTCTGCTGCGGAAGGTCCAGAACCGCGTCGGTGAAGTCCGTGCCTTCGATGACCGCGCCGGTGAACTTACTGTTCATCAGCATCGCGTTGCGAAAGACCGCACCGCTGAGGTCAGCGTTGTCAAAGCGGGTGGCGAAGGCCACGGCATCCTCGAGATCAGCCGCCGAGAGGTTGGCGTTTTGCAGATTGGCGGTGTTGAACACGGCCCCGCGCAGGTCGGTCTCACTGAGGTCAAACCCCTCCATGGAGGCTTTTAGAAACTCCTGCTGCTGAAGGTTTCGGCCGTGCATGTCCGGTTGCAGGTCCTGAGCGCTGCGCTGACCACGTAGTTCGGGGGCGGTAATCGCCAAGGCCGGGGAGGCCACTGGAAGAACAGACGCCAGCAGCAGAACAACGCCGAGGGCGAGGGTGCTCAGTGAGCGGGCCACGAGCAACTGAACGAGCGCAACGAGGTTCCGCACTGCAGCTTTAACTTGGGCGCTCAAGTTATTGCAGGCGGATACCGGAGCGCGACCGATGAGCAAGACCCTTCGGGTGGTGGTCCCTCCCCATCCCCTCATTGGCCATTGGCTGACCGTGTTGCGGGATCGAGAGACCCCTCAGCCCCTCTTTGCAACGGCCATGGCCGAACTGGGTCGATGGTTGACCTATGAGGCCATGCGGGACTGGATTCCTTACCAGCGGGTGCAGGTGCAGACACCACTGGCCCAGACGGAAGGGACCATCATTGACGGTTCGATTCCGGTACTGGCTGTGCCGATCCTCCGAGCTGGATTGGGGCTATGGGACGGAGCCAAGTCGGTGATCCCTAGCGCTGCCGTCGCCCACATGGGCCTGCAACGGGATGAGGCCAGCGGTCGCTGCCGGTGTTACTTCAACGGTCTTCCGGAGACCATCCCCGCCAATGCAGGGGTGCTGGTCTTTGAACCCATGGTGGCCACTGCTGGAACGCTCCTGAACGTGCTCGAACAGCTGGAGACCAAGGGGGTGACTGGCCAACGGGTGCGGGTGATCTCCACACTTGCCGCCAGTCCCGGGTTGAAAACCCTCGGTGAGCGCTACAGCGATCTGACCATCTACACCGGCTGTATCGACGCCGAGTTGGACGATCAGCAGCGCATCGTTCCTGGCTTAGGTGACGCTGGCGACCGTCTGTATGGCAGGCCGCAGTCAGGCTTCGTAGGCTGAGGCAACTTCAAAGCAGGTCCACGCGATGTCCAACCGAGACGGCGGTTCAGGTTCTCTGAGCACCCTCTTGGTTGGTGCTGTGATCGGTGCCGCTGGCTTTGCCTGGTGGCTGTATTCCGAGGCTGAGCGGCGCCAGCAAAACACCCTGCAACAGCGAAGCCTGCGCCTAAGTCGGCTGGCCGATCACGACGATCAAGCCTTTGACCCCAACAGCGACCGCCCGGTGGTCCGGGAGGTTGAACTTCAGGACAAGGTTCAAGAGCTCAACCAAGCGATCGAAGACGTTCGCAGGCAGCTCGAGGGGCTGAGCCCCCAGAGCTGACAGGGCTCCTCGGTAGGTTGCTGGGAAGACAACCCCGCAGCCATGCTTCGCTCCGCCGCGATCACCCAGGGCATTCAGCGCTCCCCCAACCGCGCCATGTTGCGGGCTGTCGGTTTTGGAGACGCTGACTTCAACAAACCGATCATCGGCATCGCCAACGGCTACAGCACGATCACGCCCTGCAACCTGGGCCTCAACGATCTGGCCCGCCGGGCTGAGGATGCTGCTCACGCGGCGGGTGCCATGCCCCAGATGTTCGGGACCATCACCGTTAGTGATGGCATCTCGATGGGCACCGAAGGGATGAAGTATTCCCTGGTGAGCCGCGAGGTGATCGCGGATTCAATCGAGACAGCCGTGAACGGTCAGAGCATGGATGCGCTGCTCGCCATCGGCGGCTGCGACAAAAACATGCCTGGGGCCATGCTCGCCATGGCTCGGATGAATATCCCCTCGATCTTTGTCTACGGCGGCACGATCAAACCCGGAAAGCTCGGCGCCTGCGACCTCACCGTTGTGAGTGCCTTTGAGGCGGTGGGTCAGTTCAGCGGCGGACGGATCGACGAGCAGGAGCTCACGGCCATTGAGAAGAACGCCTGCCCTGGCGCCGGCAGTTGCGGCGGCATGTTCACCGCCAACACGATGAGTGCGGCCTTCGAAACGATGGGCCTGAGCCTGCCCTACAGCTCCACGATGGCGGCAGAAGATCCCGAAAAAGCCGATAGCGCCGCCCGCAGCGCGGAGGTGCTGGCTGAGGCGATCAAGGCCAACATCCTTCCCCGCGATCTGATGACCCGCGAGGCCTTTGAAAACGCCATCAGCGTGATCATGGCCGTCGGAGGCTCCACCAACTCCGTGCTCCACCTCCTTGCCGTGGCCCGCACCGCTGGCGTTGATCTCTCGATCGATGACTTCGAGACCATCCGCCAACGGGTGCCCGTGATCTGCGACCTCAAGCCCAGCGGCCGCTACGTCACCGTGGATCTCCACCAGGCCGGTGGCATCCCCCAGGTGATGAAGCTGCTACTGGATGCCGGTCTGCTCCACGGCGATTGCAAAACAATCGAGGGCAAGACACTCAAACAGGTGCTCGCCGATGTTCCCGCGGTGCCCCCAGCCGGCCAAGACGTGATCCGGCCGCTGAGCAATCCGCTCTACGCCAAGGGCCACCTGGCAATCCTCAAAGGCAACCTGGCCGAAGAGGGTGCCGTGGCCAAGATCAGCGGGGTGAAGAATCCGGTCATCACCGGCCCCGCCCGCGTGTTTGAAAGCGAGGAAACCTGCCTGGCCGCCATCCTCGATAAGCAGATCAACCCAGGCGACGTGGTGGTGGTGCGCCAGGAGGGTCCCGTGGGTGGCCCCGGCATGCGCGAGATGCTCAGCCCCACCGCCGCGATCGTGGGCCAGGGCTTACTGGATTCCGTGGCCCTGATCACCGATGGACGCTTCTCTGGTGGCTCGTTTGGCCTGGTGGTCGGCCACGTGGCGCCCGAGGCGGCCGTGGGCGGAACCATCGGTCTGGTCCAGGAAGGCGACAGCATCACCGTTGATGCCAGCCAACTGCTGATCCAACTGAATGTTGATGACGCCGAACTGGCCGCCCGCCGGGCCGCCTGGAGCAAGCCTGAGCCGAGATACCGCACCGGTGTTTTGGGTAAGTACGCCCGGCTGGTGAGCTCCAGCAGCAAAGGTGCTGTGACCGACCAGCCTGACCTCTAGGCCTCGCCAGCAATCAAGGCGCGAATTCGCCTGCAGAGGGCTTCAAGGGGGGCGCCGGCGCTGGGGCGTTCGCAGCGCTCCCCCGAGTTCGCTTGCATCCAGACGGGATGGCTGCCATGCCAAAGCATGGGTGCCTGCTCATCGGCCACCATGCTGAGCATCAGGTTTAGTTCGTCGCCGCTGCGGTAGATCTCCAGCTCGAGATCGCGATCCGGGTGGCGAACCCCATCGGTGTCGCGCGCTTCGATCAAGAGACAGCAATCACTGCAGTCCCCGACGGTGGAGGGCGGTTCGCCACTGAAACGCAGGGCGTGGCGATAGGGCTTCAGGCAGACATCGGCGGCCTTGGCCAATTCGCTCAGGAGGGGTTCGAGGTCCACAGTCAGGCCACGGCTCGGATCGAGCGGAGCAGCAAGCGCAGGGCACCGGGCCGGAAGCCGGGATTACGGCCGCCCATGTCTCCAAATTTGGAATGCAAGATCTGAATTCTGGTCACCCGCGCGGAATCAAAGCGAAGGGGCAGGCCAACGGGGGTGGCCCGAACGCTGGGGGTGAGACGACTAAAGGGAATCGTCAACACAGAGGTGCCGTTGGGCCGGGTGGAGAACTCCGCCACCCAACGCAATCCACCTGGGATCAGTTCCGTGAGGCCGGCCACCCCATCACGGCTGGCCAGGGCCAGCTTGTAGCGGCGACCATCGCCATCGAGTTCGAGCTCGAGGGCTCCGTAGGAGGAGAGATCCAGCGGTGGATCCAGCACCGCTGAGCGGCAACTCACAAAGCCACCCCCCTCGGGTTCAACGACCGCCTCCATCAGCAAGCCAGACGCGGTGGAGTGACACTGACCCTGGCTGCGTCCCCCCATGATCGTGTCGTTGAGGGTGTGCCATCCAGGGAAGTCAGCTCCCTGTGCCAGGACCAGTGGCGCAAGCATGGATGCGATCCAAAGCAACGGCGTCAGCCTGCCGCAGTCACACCAACGAGCGCGGCCTCATCCGCCAGGACAAGAACCTCATTGCGGGGAGTGACCAACTTGGCGGGGGTCCTATCGGGTGATTCACTCGGATCCAGCAGGCGGCTGAGGGCCTGCACCTTCCCTGATCCACTCACCAAAAAGATCACCTGGCGGGCCGCACTCAAAACAGGTGCGGTCAAGGTGATGCGCTCAAGTCCCTTACCGCGACCGACCGTGGTCCACCGATCGGTGATCGTCGGCGCCTTGGTGTCGGGGAACAGGGAGGCCGTATGGCCGTCCTCACCCAAGCCGAGAACCATCAGATCAAAAATCGGGGGCTCGCCAGGACAGACCCTCTGGATGGCCGAAGCGAATGACGCGGCACTCTCCTCTGGGGTCGGCAGGCTCACCGTCGGCACGGGATGGAAGGCGGCCTTGCTGCCGGGACCGTCCTTCAGCAGGGTCTGCCTAAGCATGCGGGCGTTACTCGAGGCATCCTCTGCATCGACCCAACGTTCATCGCCGAGGAACACATCGACCCTTTCCCAAGGGAGATGTTCCTGGCCGAGCAGGCCATAGGCCACCGCTGGGGTGCTCCCGCCAGAGAGAGCCAACTGGGCCCGATCCCGTTGGTCGAGGGCTAGATCCAGATGGGAAGCAATGGTCTGGGCAGCGAGGCGGGCCAGGGCCTGGCCGTCGCTTGCCCGTTCAATGCGGTAGTGGGTCATGGCCGGTTGCCTCTCAATCGAGCCACTCGGTGTGGAAAGTCCCCTCTTGGTCGACCCGTTGGTAGGTGTGGGAGCCGAAGCAATCGCGCATGGCCTGCACCAGGTTCTGCGGCAGGCGGGCGGTGCGGTAGCTGTTGATGTAATCGAGGGTGCTGCTCAGGCAAGGGACCGGGATCCCGGCCTCCGCAGCACCGGCAACAACCTTCGCCAGACCAGGGAGGCGCCGATTCACCTGCTCGGCGAACCAAGGGTCGATCAACAGATTGACCAGCTGGGGATTGGCATTGAAGGCGTCCTGAATGCGCTTGAGCAGACGCGCGCGAATGATGCAGCCCCCTTTCCAGATCTGGGCGATGGACGGCATGTTCAGGTTGTAGTCATGCTCAGCCGAGGCGATGCGCAGCAGCTCCATGCCTTGGGCATAGCTCGCCATGCAGGCCAGGACGACAGCATCCATCAGCGGACCGGTGCCGTCGTTGCCGCAGAGTTCAAAGGATTGGACCGCCGGACCATGGAGGATCGCCTCGGCGTTCTGGCGCTGGGGCTTGATCGAGCTCATCACGCGGCCGTTGAGGGCGGCATAGATGGTGGGTACCGGTGCACCCATCTGCAGTGCACTCACCACGGTCCAAAGACCAGTGCCCTTTTGACCCGCCTGATCGACGATCTTCTCCACCAGATCGCTGCCATCGGCGGGGTCCTTCGTGCGCAGGCAGATCTCGGTGATCTCAACGAGATAGGAGGCCAACTCCTCGGTGCTGTTCCAATGGCCAAAGATGTCGGCCATCTGCGTGCCGTTGAGACCACCAACCCGCTTGAGCAGGTCATAGGCCTCGGCAAGGATCTGCTCGATGCCGTACTCAATGCCGTTGTGGACGGTCTTGACGAAGTGGCCGGAGCCCCCGGGACCGATGTAGGTGACGCAGGGTCCGTCTTCCACCTGGGCCGCCATCTTGCAGACCAGGCTCTCAATCGCGTCGTAGGAGGCCTTGGTGCCACCGGGCATCATGCTCGGCCCTTCGAGGGCTCCTTTGGCACCGCCTGAGACCCCCATCCCGATAAAGCCAAAACTCTTGCTCTCGAGCTCAGCCACACGACGTTCGGTGTCGTGGTACTCCGAGTTGCCACCATCGATCAGCAGGTCGCCTGCTTCGAGGTAGGGCGAAATGTCTTTGATGACCGCATCCACCGCAGGACCGGCCTTGACCATCATCAGGATCCGGCGCGGATGCTGAAGCTTGCTGACAAAGTCCTCCAGGCTCGTAGAACCAACAATGTTCTTGCCGGCGCCCATCCCCGAGAGAAACTCCTCGGTTTTGGCATAGGTGCGGTTGTAGACCACGCTGGAGAAACCATTGCGCTCAGCGTTGAGCACCAGGTTCTCGCCCATCACACCGAGACCGATCAAGCCGAAATGGGCCTTATCCATGGAGCTTTGAAGACGGATCCAATGTCACCAGTGTGGCGAGCTCTTCCAACGGCGTGAACCGTTGTTGGCGAACACTGAAACAGGTTGAGTTACCAACAAAAAACCCCTCTCTGCAAAGCCAGAGAGGGGTAGAGCAACGAATCGAGAGCGACTAGATGACGCTGTGGTCGGGGATGCTGGCGTTCTTGACCACCACGACAATGCCGTTGCGGATGTAGAAGCCGAGCTCAGGGCGATCTGCTTCTTCGACGTTGTCCTTGTTGACGATGGTGACGTTGTCGCCGATACGGGCGTTCTTGTCGAGGATCGCGCGCTTAACCGTTGTGCCGCGACCGACGCCGACAGGAGTTCCGCCGCGGTGACGCAGAGCATTGCGTTCGGCGGATGACTCAAAAAAGTCGTTGCCCATCACCAGGGTGTCCTGGAGGACGGCATCTTCTTCGACGCGGCTGCGAACACCCAGAACGCAATGGTGGATGCTGCAGGCCTTGAGGATCGAACCCTCACCAATGATCGATTGGGTCACCTGGGAGTCCAGCAATTTGCTGGGGGGCAGGTAACGGGGACGGGTGTAGATCGGGAAGGACTCCTCGTAGAACGAGAAGGCCGGGTTCGGCTGGTCGGTCAGGGCCAGGTTGGCCTCGTAGAAGGCGCCAATCGTTCCGATGTCTTCCCAATAGTCATCGAAGAGATAGCTCTGGATGTGGTCACCCCGCTCCAGGGAAGCAGGGATCAGCTCCTTGCCAAAGTCCGTCGCGCTCGGATTCTTCGCCAGCAAATCGAACAGGGTCTCGCGGCTGAAGACGTAGATCCCCATCGATGCGAGATAGGGGCGCTTCTCGGCTTCCTCTGGGGAGAGCCCCAGACGGGAGGTGTCGACCCACATCTCCTTCAGGGCATCACCCTTGGGCTTCTCGCGGAACTCGCGAATCTTTCCTTTCTCGTCGGTGTGCATCAAGCCGAAGGCTTCGGCCTGCGGGGCATCCACCGGCAGGGCACCGATGCTGATGTCGGCGCCAGTGGCGATGTGGTGGTTGACGAACTCGCTGTAGTCCATCCGGTAGAGCTGGTCACCGGAGAGGATCAAGTAGTGGTCCACATCCCATTCCTGGAAGAGCCACTGGTACTTGCGCACGGCATCCGCTGTTCCCTCGAACCAGCTGGGGCTCTCTGGGGTCTGCTGGGCCGCCAGCACCTCGACAAAGCCCTGACCAAAGCCAGAGGAGAGGTTGTAGCTCTGGGTGAGGTGACGGTTGAGGGAAGCGCTGTTGAACTGAGTCAACACGTACATCTTGTTGATGTCGGAGTTGATGCAGTTACTGATGGGGATATCAATCAGTCGATATTTGCCAGCCAGGGGCACGGCGGGCTTGGCCCGCATCTTGGTCAGAGGGTATAGGCGGGTCCCTGCACCGCCGCCCAGAATGATCGCCAGAACGCGCTTCACCGCTTCCCTCTACGCCAAAAGCACGGCGACGTTAAGCGATTACTGAGGCCGCTCCACGGCTTTTGGGGCACATTGGCGGCAATTCGTACGGCTTTTCCCAGAACAGCCGTGATCCCTTGAAAAACCGGTGCGGTACTTAGCCCTGGAGGTCCTCCAATTCGAACAGCTCCTGGATGACCTTCATCGCCTGGTGCCGCTGCTGACGGGGCTGGGGAGCCCTCAGTTTCGTGACGGGACCATGGAGGATTTTGTTGATGATCCCCTTGCTCAGGGCCTCAACAACCTTGCGCTCGCGGGCGGAGAGGTCAGGACCCATCCGACTCAGAGCCTTCTGGAGCTCCTGCTCGCGGATCTTCTCGAGTTGGGTGCGCAGCCTGTTGGCCACGGGGACCGCCTCTAGACCATCCCACCACTCGATGAACTGTTGCCCCTCCTGATGAAGCATGCCCTCCGCTTCAGCGGCAATTTCACGGCGCGCCTCCTGATTGCGGGCAACCACCTCTTGGAGGTCGTCCACGTCATAGGCAGCGATGCCGCTGAGCTCGGAAACATCCGCTGAGATGTTCCGTGGCACGCCGATATCCACCAACATCAAGGAGGAGCGTCGGTTTAATTGCTCCAAACGCTCTGCCGTAATGATCGGGTCATCGGCACCCGTGCTGGTGAACACCAGGGAACAGGTGCTCAGGCAGTGATTGAGATCGCTTAGGGGTCGGCATTGAACCGGCAGAGCGGGGAAGTCCGCCGCCATCTCCTCGGCACGGGAGACGGTTCGGTTGAGCAGGACAACACCCCTGGCTCCCTTGGCCTGAAGGTGCTGGAGAAGCAGTCGGGCCATCCGACCGGCGCCGACCACCGCAATTTGTTCCTGATCGAGGGGAACGAGATCGTCAATCCCGCGGGCCTGTCCAACCTTCAGTTGGGCGAGCTCAACGGCTGCAGAACTGATCGAAACGGCACCGGTCCCCAGGTTGGTCTCCGAACGCACCCGCTTACCGGTGCTGACGGCTTGGTTGAGCAGGCGGTTCAGGATTGGGCCGATCGAGCGATGCTCTTGGCCCAGGCGGTACATCTTTTTGACCTGGGACAGGATCTGGCCTTCCCCCAAGACCAAAGAATCCAAGCCAGCCGCGACACGCATCAGGTGCCCGATGGCCTCCTCGTGGTGGTAGGCAAAGAGATGGGGCATGAGCTCAGAGAGCTCAAGGCCGGAATGCTGACTGAGAAAACTGCCGACGGCTGAAACTCCTTGCTCAGGGTTGCGAAGCAGGGTGTAGATCTCGAGCCGATTGCAGGTGCTGAGAATCGAGGCCTCAAGAACCTGTTCGTCCGCCCGCAGGCGCTGGAGGGAGTCCTCCATGCTCTGCTCAGCAATGCTGAGACGTTCCCGGATCTCAACCGGGGCCGTTCGGTGACTGAGTCCGACGACGGCGATGTGCATGAAGGTGGATCCGGGGGTGCGCAACAGGGACGGCTAAAAGAAAGCCGGGCCTCCCAGAGGAGACCCGGCTCGAGCTGATCGGGCGATCAGCGCAGAGCGATGCTCTGGGCTCCGTCCTTGATGTGGACCGTGGTGGTGAAACGGGCGGTGTTGTCCAGGGTGCTGATCACCAGGGAGCTGGTGCGGGTGCAGTCCTTCTCGAACTTCACGCCGTCGAAGAGCAGACCATCGGTGATGCCGGTGGCAGCGAACACCACGTTCTCGCCGCAGGCCAGTTCGTTGGCTTCGTAGACGCGGTCGGGATCGGTGATACCCATCTCGGCCAGGCGGGCCAGGTTGCCTTCCTTGGTCAGGCCTTCCCACTCGGAGGTCTGAGCGACGGCGGGGTCGTACACCAGTTGTCCCTGGAAGTGACCGCCCAGGGCGCGCAGGGCGGCTGCGGAAATCACACCCTCAGGAGCAGCGCCAATACCCATCAGACAGTGGGTACCGGTGCCTGCGAAACCACAGGCGATGGCAGCCTGCACGTCACCATCAGAGATGGGCTGGACGCGGGCGCCGGTGGCGCGGATCTCCTTGATCAGGTCCTTGTGACGAGCGCGGTCCATCACCACGATGACCAGCTCTTCAGCGGGAAGGCCCAGGCACTCGCTCAGGATCTTGATGTTCTCGGTGGCCGACTTGTTGATGTCGACCTTGCCCTTGGCGGCCGGGGGTGCAGCCAGCTTCTTCATGTAGAAGTCGGGGGCATTGAAGAGACCGCCGCGGTCAGAGGCAGCCAAAACGGCCATCGAGCCACGCTGGCTGTTGGCACAGAGGTTGGTGCCTTCGCAGGGGTCCACAGCGAAGTCCACGCCAGGGCCGGTGCCGCTGCCGACTTCCTCACCGATGTACAGCATGGGGGCTTCGTCGCGCTCGCCCTCGCCGATCACGATGCGGCCCTGCATCTGGATCTTGTACATGCGCTCACGCATCGCCTCCACGGCGGCTGCGTCGGCCTCGTTCTTCAGGCCCATGCCGGTGAGCTTGGCGGAAGCAATGCCTGCCTGCTCAACAACCTCGAGAATTTCTTGAATCAGGGTGCGATCCACGGCGGTCCGGCGATGGGAAGGGTTGAAGCGCTGAAAGGGCTCTGGGGCTCTGGAGACCTGCATTGACGGCCGTGAGGACCAGTCAATGAGTGGAAGTCCAGCGCCAGCAGGGCCTTTCGGGCTTTTAGCGCCGCTCACTGTATCAGTGCTTCACGGCGCGCCGAGCCGAAGCAGCCTTTGAAAAAGAGGGGGGATGGCGATTCCTACAATCGGCCCCTGTTCAGCCGCGGTTGCGCCCCATGAGCACCAAGTCCCTGGTGATCTCCCCCTCGATTCTGTCCGCGGACTTTTCCCGGCTTGGGGAAGACGTGCGTGCGGTGGATGAAGCCGGTGCGGACTGGATTCACGTGGATGTGATGGACGGACGCTTTGTCCCCAACATCACCATCGGCCCAATGATCGTCGAGGCCCTGCGCCCGGTGACCAAGAAGCCCCTGGACGTGCACCTAATGATCGTCGAGCCGGAGAAGTACGTCCCCGACTTCGCAAAGGCCGGTGCGGACATCATTTCCGTGCAAGTCGAGGCCTGCACCCATCTGCATCGCAACCTCGCCCAGATCAAAGATCTCGGCAAAATGGCCGGTGCGGTGCTCAACCCCGGCACCCCGATCGACACCCTCGAGTACTGCCTTGAGCTCTGTGATCTGGTGCTGATCATGAGCGTCAACCCTGGTTTCGGCGGTCAAAGCTTCATCGAGAGCCAGGTGCAGAAGATCCGTGACCTGCGCCGGATGTGCGACGAAAAGGGCCTCGATCCCTGGATCGAAGTGGACGGCGGCATCAAGGCCGAGAACGCCTGGAAGGTGATCGAAGCCGGTGCCAACGCCATCGTCAGTGGCTCCGGCGTGTTCAACCAGCCCAGCTACGCCGATGCCATGACCGGCATCCGCAACAGCAAGCGCCCCTGAGCCAGCCCACCGATGGCACGAAAAAGCCCCGGCTAAGCCGGGGCTTTTTTTGTGGCCCAAGGTGCAGCAGCGATGTGCTGGGTTAGCTGAAGAACCAGCCGTAGCTGTGCAGGCCGATGCCCAGCAGATTCACACCGATGTAGCAAACGCAGATCACCACAAAGCCAGCCACAGCAACCAAAGCAGGACGGCGTCCCTGCCAACCACGGCTCAGGCGGGTGTGAAGGTAGGCGGCATAGACAAGCCAGCAGATCAAGGCCCAGGTTTCCTTGGGATCCCAGCTCCACCAGCTCCCCCAGGCTTCGTTTGCCCAGACGGCACCGCTGACGATGCCAACGGAGAGCAACAGAAAGCCAACGGTGATCGTGCGGTAGCTCAGGCTGTCGAGCTGCTCACTGAGGGAGAGGGAGGCGCTGCTCAACGAAAGCTCAACCGGAGCTCCGTCGGCGGCAAGGCTGGCCTGGCGGAAGCCGCCACTGCCGATAGAGCTGCTGCGCAGTTCCAAGGCCTGGCCGCGATCGGTGAAAAGCACCGCCATCGAGAGCAAAGAGCCGACCAAGAGGGCTGCGTAACTCACCATGATCACGCTGACGTGCATCACCAGCCAGCTGGAGCGCAGGGCGGGCACGAGTGGGGCGGCCTGCTGCAGTTGATCCGGCAGGGCAAAGGAGGCGAAGGCCACGCAGCCCAGACCCATGGGTGTAGCGGACGCCGCCACGAGCGGTGAGCGATAGGTCCGCTCCACCAGCAACTGGGTCAAGGTGCAAGCCCAGGCCAGGAAACAGAGGGACTCGTAGAGGTTGCTGATCGGAAAGTGACCGGACTGCCACCAGCGCAGCACCAGTTGCGCTGTCAGAGCCAAGTTGGCCGTCGCCACCAGCAGGCGAACCACGGTGCTGCCCTGGCCTCCGCCACTGACGCTCCAGAAGGACAGGGGAAGGGCCAGGAGCAGCAGCGCAAAGGCAGCAAGACCAAGCGCAAGAACCGGATCGGTCACGAAACCGCTGACGAGATCAAAGATGGCGAACAGTCTGCCGCGCCAAAGGCAAGGTCAGCGGCTGGCCTTGCGAAGCAGCACAAGACCGCCACCAAGACCAATCAAAACCGGCAACCAAGCGGCAAAGAAGGGGTAGAGGGTTCCCTTGATGCCGAGGGAGCTGAAGATGAACGACATCAGGTAGTAGCCAAAGATCAGCAAAACGCTGATGCCGAAGCCCTGACTGCGGCTGGTGCGGGAATTGGGGCGAACCCCAAGGCTGCTGCCGATCAAGCCAAAGACCAGGCAGATGGCCGGGAAGGCAAATTTTTCCTGGATCCGCACCCGCAGCCGCCGGGCTTCCTTTTGATCACCGGCTTGAACCAGAAGCGCCTCGGCGCGGCGCGCCTGGGCCACGGTCATCTGGGCCGCATCACTGGGCAGCATGCCCACATCCTGGGGAGCCCGGGTGAAGGGGTAGTAGTAACTGGTGTAGTTGGCTGAGGTGGTGAAGTTATTGGCCGCATCGATGTTGAGAATTCGGCCATTGCGGAACTCCCACATCGCCCTGTTCTCGTCCCAGACCGCAGTGTTGGCGGTCAAAACCTGCTGCTGATCCTCACGGGAGAAATCGAGCAGGGTGACGCCCTGCATCTCACCGTTCTTGAACTCCTTGGCATAGAAGAGCTGGGTCAGTCCCTCTCCGGCATTGCCACCGGGTTCCTTGGGGGTAATGCGGCCAAAGCGCGAATAGACAACGTTTTTGCCCGTCTGGGCGGAGAGGGCACGACCGAGAGCGCTATCCAGAACGTTGGAGGCCGAATAGTTGGCGCTCGGAACGATGACGTCGTTGAACACGAATGTCAGCAGCGTCATCAGAGCCGCCAGCACCAAAGCAGGGACGACCATGCGCCAGGTCTTCACGCCGATGCTGCGCAGGGCCGTGAGCTCGCTGCTGCCCGAGAGGCGGCTAAAGGCCAACAGGGTGGCCATCAGGGTCGCCATCGGGAAGGACAGCACCAGAAAGCCGGGCATCCGCAGGGCGAGGACCTTGCCAGCGGCCCAGAGCGGCAGACCCGCCTCGGCCACCTTGCGGACCAACTCAAAGACGACACCCACCGAGAGGGAGACGGCCGTGAAGGCGGCGATGCCGAAGAGCAGCGGGCCGAGCATTTCGGCAAACAGCCAGCGATCCAGCAGCGGCAGGGTTCTCCACTGGCGTTGAAGCTTTTGAGACTGCCGGCGCAGGGGCTCGGTCCAGGTCGGTGCCATCGTCACAGCCGGAAGTCCTCCCCGAGGTAGTGGCGACGCACCAGGGGGTCATTCGCCATCTCACGGGAGGGGCCACTGGCCAAGATGCTTCCCTCCGTCAGGATGTAGGCGCGGTCGGTGATCGAAAGGGTCTCACGAACGTTGTGATCCGTGATCAGCACCCCCATGCCTCGGTCCCGCAATCCGGCGATCAAGGTCTGAAGGTCGGCTACGGCCAGGGGATCGACACCTGCAAACGGTTCATCCAGCAGCAGATAGCGGGGACCGCTTTCGCCGACGGCCAGGGCACGGGCCACTTCGCAACGCCGCCGCTCGCCGCCGGAGAGCTGATAGCCAAGGCGGTGCTGAAAGGGCTTCAGGTGGAAGTCCTGCACCAATTGCTCGACCCGATCGCGGCGCTGTTCCTTGGGGGCTCCACTTTCCTGGAGGGCCAACATCAGGTTGTCCTGGACGCTCAGGCTCCGGAAGACACTGGCTTCCTGGGGGAGGTAGCCGATGCCCAGGCGGGCACGCTCCGGCATGGAGAAGTCGGCCACACAGGTCTCATCCATGGTCACGGCGCCTGAGTCGGGGCGCAGCAGACCGGTCACCAGATTGAAGGTGGTGGTTTTTCCTGCACCGTTGGGGCCGAGCAACCCAACCACCTCTCCAGGATTGAGGTTGAGGCTGACCTCCTTCACCAAAGGGCGGCCGCCAATGGTCAAGGCGACGCGATCAAGGACCAGGCTCATGGCTGCGCGGGGCCCGAGCTGGGGAGGGTCTGGAGAACGACAC
The DNA here is from genome assembly GCF_000179255.1 of Synechococcus sp. CB0205. Classification (NCBI taxonomy): domain Bacteria; kingdom Bacillati; phylum Cyanobacteriota; class Cyanophyceae; order Synechococcales; family Synechococcaceae; genus Synechococcus; species Synechococcus sp. CB0205. Next base: position 39,935 of record NZ_ADXM01000050.1, on the reverse strand, counting down.
GGCTAAAAACCTGCTGACCGCGTGCTGGGATGGCCTGCATGCGCTCGCTGTCCACCAGGTAAATCACCTGTTCAGCACGCAGCCAATTGCCGCCGTCCTGAAGGATGTCGACGTCACCACTGAGGACAACCCGGCCCTCATTGCTGAAGTACTGAGCTTGGCGGGCGGTGGCCACGACCCGCTCATCTGGATAGACGATGCGGACGTTGCCACTGGCGGTGATCACACCGGTCTGTTGATCCGCTTGCTGTTGGTCCGACTCAATCGTCACCAGGCCGGTGTTCAACCGCAGGGGCTTGGTGGGAATGGGAGCAGAACCATCGCCCGCTTCTGCGCTGACGACCTCTTCAACGCTGATGACTTCAGCCGCCGGAACGGTCTGCTGAGCCCAACCTGGGGCGCAGACGCCGATCAAGAGTCCAAGGCTTGCCGCGCGACTAGCGAGGGCACTGCACCAGAGACGGGCAGTGCTGCGATCTGCGGCCAAACCCACTCCAGCAACGCGGTGACATCCATCGTATCGCCGAGCACCGCTGCGTTCCTTCAGGAATCGGCATCAATGGGTTTGAGTTCGGGCAAGGGGATGCCCTCAAGCGAGCGGTTCTCGTGCAGGGCCAAGAGGCGTTCACGGGCAACCTGCCTCAGGGGGTCGAGGGCCAGCTCGAACTGGTTCGGCCCTGCCCCCTGTAGACGGCCGAGGCCTTCGCCCAGGAGAACCATGGCACCGCGTTGATTCCCGCGGTCGAGATGGTGGTGGGCAACCGCAATCTGGAGGATCCCCTGCAGCGTGCGGCGGCAAGGTCCCTGGGTCTCGTGCCAGAGCTCCTCAAAGCCGTCGTGGCAGGCGTACCACTCACCCGAATTGAAAAGCCTGACGGCCTCCCCGAAACGGGGATCGCGCGTCAGGCTGGTTTCCTCAGGGTCGAGGGACTGATTCAACGTTTCGCGGGCTTCTTCGCGGGCAGTTTGCGCAGGCGAATCGACTCAGGGGTGACCTCGAGCATTTCATCGGGACCGATGTACTCCAGCGCCCGCTCCAGGGTCATCTGCATCGGGGCTTGGAGGGTATCGAGTTCCTCTGCACCGGCCGAGCGCATGTTGGTGAGCTGCTTGGTCTTGCAGACGTTGAGCTCGAGGTCTTGGGGACGGTTGTTTTCGCCCACGAGCATGCCCTTGTAAACCTTCGTGCCAGGGGTGATGAAGAACTGACCGCGGTCCTCGGCGTTCTTCAGGGCATAGAAGGTCGCGGTGCCTTCCTCGAAGGCGATCAACACGCCGTTGCGACGGGTGTCGAAATCGCCCTGCATCGGGCGGTAGTCGAGGAAGGAGTGGCTCATGATCCCCTCGCCGCGGGTGGCGCGGATGAAGTCACCACGGAAGCCGATCAGGCCTCGTGAGGGCACCACGAACTCCAGCTGGGTGCGGCCGTCGTTGGTGTTCTCCATGTTCTGCATCTCGGCCTTGCGGACGCCGAGCTTCTCGATGCAGGCACCCACCGATTCCTCGGGCACATCCAGCACCAGGGTTTCGAAGGGCTCCGACGGGGTGCCATCGATGGTGCGGAAGATCACCTGCGGCTGGCTGACCTGGAACTCATAGCCCTCACGGCGCATGGTCTCGATCAGGATGCCCAGGTGCAGCTCACCGCGGCCACTGACGGCCCAGCGATCGGGGGAGTCGGTGTCCTCAACCCGCAGGGCGACGTTGGTCAGCAGCTCTTTATTCAGACGGTCACGCACCTGACGGCTGGTGACGAACTTGCCCTCCTTGCCCGCGAAGGGCGAGTCGTTGACCACAAAGGTCATCTGCAGGGTCGGCTCATCCACCTTGATGAGGGGTAGCGCCTTGGGCTCGTCAGGGCAGGCGATGGTTTCGCCGATGTTGACCTCGTCAAAGCCGCAGACGGCCACCAGGTCACCGGCGCGCGCCTGTTCAATCTCAACTCGCTGAAGGCCCTGGAAACCGAGCAACTTGCTGATGCGGCCGCGCTTGACGCTGCCGTCGTCACGCAACAGAGCGACCGGCTGGTTGCCCTTGATCGTGCCGTTGTGAATCCGGCCGATCATGATTCGGCCGAGGAAATCGCTGTAGTCGAGGGTTGTGACCTGAAGCTGCAGGGGCTTCTCGGGGTCGCCAACCGGGGGCGGGACGTGGCGGAGGATGGCATCGAAGAGCGGACGCATGTTGTCGCTCTCGGTTGCCATGTCGGGCTTGGCGTAGCCACCCATGCCACTACCAAAGAGGTAGGGAAAGTCGCACTGATCGTCGTCGGCACCCAGCTCCAGGAACAGATCCAGAACCTTGTCGACGGCCTGCTCAGGATCAACGCGGGCGCGGTCGATCTTGTTGACGAAAACGATCGGACGCAGGCCCTTCTCGAGCGCCTTCTTCAACACAAAACGGGTCTGGGGCATCGGCCCCTCGTTGGCGTCCACGATCAACAGACAGCCGTCGACCATGCCGAGCACGCGCTCCACTTCGCCACCGAAGTCAGCGTGACCAGGGGTGTCAACGATGTTGATCCGGATCCCTTCGAAGTCCACCGCAGTGTTCTTGGAGAGGATCGTGATACCCCGCTCACGCTCCAGTTCGTTGGAGTCCATCACGCAGGTGGGGACGGCCTCGTTGTCGCGGAAGATGCCCGACTGGGCCAGCAGGGCATCCACCAGTGTGGTTTTGCCGTGGTCGACGTGGGCAATGATCGCGATATTGCGGATCGGTGTTCCGGGATGCTCGCCGCTCATGGATGGGGCTCAAGGGAGGAGGTCAGGGATGGTCTGGCTGGAGCACGCCGCAGCTAACGGCCGCAACGCTCAACTCAAGAGCAGGCGTTGGCTTGGGAACGGTGGCTGAAACCCATGGGCAACGTCGCAGGAATGAACCTGATCGAACAAAGCCGGTATCTCTTGCAGCGTGGCTGATGTGTCTGGAGCGTTCGTGACGAACGACCACACACCAAAACCAAAGAACCCTTCGGTGCGTTAACGCAATCTATCTCAGCAACAAACCGCTCTAGTGGCGCTCGGAGAGGGTTCCGCGGGTCACCCCCAGGCGGCTTTCCAACTGTTCGCTCTGCCAGACCACCTGCCCGCTGATCTCTCCGTTGAGGGCCTGGCGGTAGAGGGCGACACGGCGCTGGGTATCCGCGGCGGTTTCCTGCAGCAGTTCGAGCCTGAAGTGGCGAACGCCAGCCTTCAGGAATTCGGGAATGGCCTCAGCGGCGGTCTGCGCACGGGCGTTGAACAAGGTATTGCGGCAACCCAGATCAGCGCGCAGGGGATGCTCTGCGCCGCTGCGGTCCCGCAGGAGAACCTGATGCTGCTCACAGGGACGGCCGCAGTCGGTGTGGTCGTGCCCCTCAGAGAGGAAGGCGCAAAACAGGCAGTGCTCCATATGAAAGAGCGGCATGTGCTGGTGCAGGGTCAGCTCGAGGGCCTCATGAGGACAGGTCCTGACGAGGGCCAACAGCTGATCCAAAGCCAGGTCGTAGCTCGCCGTCAGACGTTCCAGGCCCCAGCGCTCAATCAACCAACGGGCAGTAATGGGGTTGGCGACGTTCAAGGAGAAATCGCCCTGGCAGGGGGCCAGAGGCGTGAGCCGCTCCAGCTGATCCACATTCCGAACCAAATAGCCGTCCGGCTCAGCTCGAATCAGCGGCTCCAGACTCCAGGACTCATCGGGCCTGCAGATCCGCTGACCCGCCAACCAGAGGCCGCCGGGCCAATACCCCTTGCCGCGTTTGACGGCCTCCCGCAGCTGCGCAGGATGCTCCAGGTCAACGATCACCCGATCGACTGGAAGATCCTTCAGGGCATCGAGCTGGTTGAGGTCACGCACCAGAACGCTCAACTGGGGCTCCAGCCGTTCGGCCTCAGCAATGGGAGGAATCAACGCCTCCAGGAGGTCAGCCGCTGGGCGCTGCTCCCGGATCGTTGGGGGGACTGGAGTGGCCTGCTGCGCGAGCTGATCCACCAGTCGCCGTCTCAGTTGGTTCAACTGGGCGAGCGGAAGAAAGAGATCCGGTTCAAGCTCCAGCTCCAGCTGCTCTAAATGCCAAGGGCTGCCGCCAAGCCGTCCGAGTTGCTGCTCCAGGCGTTCGCGGTTCAAGGCTTGACCCTGCGCAGGTGCGAGGGGCTGCTCACTGAGAACGAAGCATCCCTCGATCGACAGACCGGCCGACCTCACGACCTCAAGCCGAAGGGCGGTCCCGCACGAGCCCGAGGCCTTCAACACCAAAGGGCGCCGCTGCTCCTCCAGGGAGCGCTCGGCCATGCGCTGAAAGCGGCTCTCCCGCTGGGGATCGCTTGTCAGCCAGCAGGGACTGCCCCGGCGCAAGCCACGCAAATCAACGCGCTTGGGACCCAGTCGCACGGCGCATCCCCCCTTCGGCCTGGGCTCGATCGCCATCACCCGTCCCCCGACTTCCTTAGGGGGCAACAGGGGATCGGAATGGGGGACCTCCAGCACGAGTCCGTCACCGGATTTGCAATCCAGACGTCCCTTGAAAAGCAGCCAGTCCCCATCAACACGCTCCAAGCGCCCAAGCCAGGGGCCGCGCTTTTTGCTCCAGCGCCCATGGACCAGCTGACGGTGATCAATGCCTGCGAGCCAACCGGTGCTGAGCCCGCGCGAGAAACTCAACTCCAGGTTTCGCCGAAGCTCGCGCTGCTCTGAGTGGGCCACAGGCGCGCGCTCTCCTGAGAGCTGGTCGAGGCCCTGGCGGTAGGCGTCGGTGACCGCGGCCACATAGGTGGGGTCTTTGAGCCTGCCCTCGATCTTCAAGCTGGCCACGCCGGCATCCACCAGCTCCGGCAACAGATCCCAGGCGGCTAGGTCCTGGGGTGAGAGCAGATAGCGCTGCTCGCCGAGGTCCAGCTCTTCTCCATCAACAATCAGTTCATAGGGAAGCCGGCAGGCCTGGGCGCATTCGCCGCGGTTGGCACTGCGCTGGCCAAGGGCCTCACTGGTGAGGCACTGGCCGGAATAGGCCACACAAAGGGCGCCGTGAACGAAGACCTCAAGGGGCATCTCCAGCTGACGCTTCACCAGCTGCTGCTGAATCCGCTGCAGATCCTTGAGGCTCAACTCCCTCGCCAGGACCACGCGCTGGCAGCCCAACTCTTGAGCCATGGCCACACCGGCAGCGCTGGTGATGGACATCTGGGTCGAGCCGTGGATAGCCAGCTCCGGGGTGAGCTGCTGGGCCAATGCGGCAAGGCCAATGTCCTGGACGATGAGGGCGTCGACTCCGGCAGCGTCAGCGGCCAGCAGTAACTCCGCCGCTCGGCTGAGCTCGTCGGTGAAGACCAAGACGTTGAAGGTCAGGAAACCCTTCAGGCCGCGGCGATGGAGCCAATCCATCACCTCGGGGAGATCAGACGCCTTGAAGTTTTCGGCCCGCAGCCGTGCGTTGAAGGTCTCGACCCCGAAATAAACCGCGTCAGCTCCGTTGACGGCGGCCGCTTTGAGGGATTCCCAGCAACCCGCCGGCGCCAGCAATTCCGGCAATGGGGCCTCAGCCATGCATCAGTTCCATGGATTACTCCGAGAAGCGGCCGGCGGCATCGAAGGTCTTCAGCGCATCGGCGGATCCCTCAAAACGCCAGTGCCAGGGCTCGTAGCTCACGCCCTGACGGTTGTCCTTCGGAAAGGAGAGGACGAAATGAAAGCGATTGGCGTTGCGCTCAAGCCAGGCAAAGGACTCGGTGCGATCGAAACTTTGGGAAAGATGGGTCTCGGGGCGTCGACCATCGCCAAAGTCAACGGCGTAGCCCGTGCTGTGCTCAGAGAATCCGGGCGGTGCACTGACCTGCGCTCGTTCCCGAGCACTTTGATTGCGCTCTGATTTGACGTCAAAAAAGATCTGCTTTTGAAGGGAGATCGAGCGGAAGGCACTGAGCACCCGCAGGTCCACACCCTCGGCATCAGCAGCGCGGCGCATCTGACGCAGAGCCTCGGCCGCCTGGGCATTGAGTGCCACGCCTGGGCCAATACTGATCAGTTGGGAATCCTCCGCCTCGGGATAGGGGAAGTGACCGAGCAGGCGGCCGTCGGAACTCAGACGGGCACTCAGCCCGGCAACGGGAACGGGAGCCAACCGTTGCAGCAGTGGAGCCCGCAACGCATAGGCCACAGCTGCAACGAGAACGAGTGCTGCAGAGGCGCTGGCTACGGCAACGGGAGTCCGACGTTTGCGCTGCAGGCTGGGGGAGAGGGTGCGCCTGGCGAGAGGAATGTCATCCATGCCGGAGGGTTCAGCGCCGCCCTTGCTTGCGCCCGCCCGGTACTGGCTGGTCTGACGACCGGGGCTAGGCAAGCGAGAACTCCCGTTGGAACTGGGGTTATGTGATGTTACGAGCTCGCGCTGGAGTTGCCAGCGGTTGCCTATCAAGCGGTGTTAGCTTCGCGTCAACATCCTTCTGGCGGAGCGGGTTTCAAGATGTTGCGAGTCGCGGTGGTGGGCGGCGGCCCGAGTGGTTCCTGTGCTGCTGAAATTCTGGCTAAGGCGGGAATTGAGACCTGGATCTTCGAGCGGAAGCTGGATAACGCCAAGCCCTGTGGTGGGGCCATCCCTCTGTGCATGGTCGAGGAGTTCGACCTGCCCGAGTCGATCATCGACCGCAAGGTCCGCAACATGAAGATGATCTCCCCCTCCAACCGTGAGGTGGACATCAATCTCGAAAACGAGAACGAATACATCGGTATGTGCCGCCGGGAGGTCATGGATGCCTTCATGCGCAACCGCGCCGCTGAACTCGGCGCCAACTTGGTCAACGGTCTGGTGACCAAGATCGACACCGGCGCCAACCGCCAGGGGCCCTACACCCTCACCTACTCCGACTACAGCGAGGGTGAGGCCACTGGTGAGACCAAGAGTCTCGAGGTGGACCTGATCATTGGCGCCGACGGTGCCAACAGCCGCGTGGCCAAGGCCATGGACGCTGGTGACTACAACGTGGCCATCGCCTTCCAGGAGCGCATCAAGCTGCCTGCTGAGGAGATGAAGTACTACGAGAGCCTGGCCGAGATGTACGTGGGCACTGATGTGTCCCCCGACTTCTACGCCTGGGTGTTCCCTAAGTACGACCACGTCGCGGTCGGCACCGGGACCATGCAGGAAAACCAGGCGCTGATTAAGAGCCTGCAGGAGGGCATTCGCGAACGCGCCAAGAAGCGTCTGGTGAATGGCGAAGTCATCAAGGTTGAGGCCCACCCGATTCCTGAACACCCTCGTCCCCGCCGCGTCGTCGGCCGGATGGCGCTTGTTGGTGATGCCGCCGGCTATGTGACCAAGAGCTCCGGTGAGGGCATCTACTTCGCCGCCAAGAGTGGTCGGATGTGCGCCGAGCAGATCGTTGAGGCCAGCCAAGGCGGCAAGCGGGTTCCGACTGAAGCCGACCTGAAGAAGTACCTCAAGAAGTGGGATCGCCAGTACGGCGCCACCTACAAGGTGCTCGAGATTCTCCAGAACGTCTTCTACCGCAACGACGCGGCCCGTGAAGCCTTCGTCGAGATGTGCGATGACAAGGACGTTCAGCGCCTGACGTTTGACAGCTACCTCTACAAGCGCGTGGTAGCGATGAACCCCTGGCAGCAACTCAAGCTGACCCTGCTGACCCTCGGCTCCGTTCTCCGCGGTAACGCCCTGGCACCGCAGGGTTACAAGCCCGTTCCCAGCGCCGTCCGCGAGGACGGCGAGGTCAACGCCATGCTGGCCGTGAGCACCATCAAAGGTGGTATTCGCGTCGGGAACCAGAAGGCCAAAGCCAAAGCCGATCGTGAGCCGGCGTTGAGCGGCAAATAAGGACCTGGTTGGTCAACAAGGTAGTGGATTACTCCACTGCCTTTTTTTGTGCTTAAGCCGAGGCGGTGCTCAGTGCTTTATCAATGCTGACCAACTCCAGGGCCTTGGAATCCCAAAGAATGAGGTCAAAGCAATGGGGAATGTCCTTCAGGGTCAGATAGGTGCAGTTCTGCAGTAAATGCGAATGGAAGCGGTGGCAGTCCCGGAGTCTGTAATTGGGAATGCGTTCACAAAGGTGATGGACAGAATGAAAAGCAATATCAGCCGTGAACCAGTTCAAGATCCCCGGAAGCACAAGGTTGCTGCTGCCATCAATGGCACCCTTGAAATAACTCCAACCAGAGGTTCCACTGGTGTAAGAACCCTGGAAATTGTGCTGGACAAAGAAGACACAGATAAACATGGCCGCTGAGCAGGCCATCACGAAGGAATAGCAGCTCAGAAAAAGCCCAAGGCCCAACCAGGAAGCCATGAGAACCCAACTGGTCAGAACCACGACGTTGTTGGCGACCAGGTCCATCCATTCACCTGTGGTGTACCAGTGGCTGGACTTAAAGTCCAGAACAAAGCGCTTCCAACCGGAGGGTCCCGTCCTAGGGAAGCGAATGGCCTGCTTCAGTGCTGCGCCCGCGAATTCAGCTGAGCCGAGTAGTAGCTGAAGCCTGGGACGGATCACCAGGTAAAAGAAGCCACCGGGAAAGAGCATCAGGGGGTGGCGGATCAGGCGATAGCGCCACTGGGCAGAAGGGGACAACTGGAGAAACTGCTCCACCGTCAAAAGGGACGACGGCCCCCGATAGACATCCCAATTGCCGTTGTGCTTGTGGTGAAAGGCATGACCCCGGGACCAGGGGAACTGCGGAATGGCGTTCAAGCAACCCAAGCCAAAGCCCGTCAGTCGGTTGCACCATCGCGTTGACCAGAGCGTGTCATGGCCGCAGTCATGCATCAGCGAGAAGCTGCGGGCAGAGAACAACACCAGTGCCAGCAGCACCGGCACCAAAAGCCAGCGCAAACCAGGATCAGCCGCGCAAACGGGAATGACGGCCCAGAGACAGGCAATGGGAAGAACGGTCACGAGGACCTGCCAGAGCGCTCTGGCGTTGCTGGACTGGCGAAAAGAAGCGAGGGAGAAATCGCCGCGACTCAGTGGCCTGTCGAGCTCTGCTGAGCGGATGGAAGTCGTCAGCGGATCAGCCTCTTTGTTGCAAACAGGCTAAGACCTCTTGTTACAGAGCGTTAGCCACTGATCCGGCTGAAGTCAGCCAGAACCGATGCCTGGTTGTTGAGAACACCCAACAGATTGAGGCGATTGGCGCGGATCGATGAGTCCTCAGCCATCACCATCACGCTGTCCTCTCCATCAAAGAAATTCGCAAGGGCCGACGCACCAGCGATCAATCCCTGGGCCAGTTGGGCGTAGCGATCGGGATCACTGCCGGTGGCGACGGGCTCCAGACTGTTCAAAACCGAAAGCATCCCGGCTTCGCTGGACTTCTCAAAGAGGCTTGCATCGACAACAGCGCTGGCCGAGAGAACCGTCTGAGGCAGATCCCCTTTGGTGGCCAACTTCGCAGCACGGGTGACCACGGCCTGGACAGCGGTGAGCTCGCCGCCAGAGCGCAGGCTCTGGAGGAGAGAAGCCCGTTGACGCGCATCACCCGGGTCGGCCAGGAGCCTCTCGAGAGAAACCGTTTCACCAGCAACGGCTTGAACCAGATCGGAATCAATGGCGGCCTCTTCCAGCAGGCTCTGCAGGCGTTGCCCCATGAGCTCGGAGAGTTCCTGAGCTAATGCCGCTGCATCGACCTTGAAATGGGGCAGCAGCTTGGCCCAATGCTGCGTCGCACGTTCCAGAAGCGTCTTGATGTTGAGGCTCCAACCTTGATCCCAAAGGATCTGGAGGATGCCGTTACCAGCCCGGCGCAGGGCATAGGGGTCCGAGGAACCGGTGGGACGCTCACCCTTGGCGTAAATGCTCAGAAGCAGTTCAAAACGCTCCGCGAGGGCCACCACAGCACCTGCCACCGAACTCGGCAGGGCATCACCGGCCCCCTTGGGTTGGTAGTGCTCCAGCACAGCCAGGGCCACCTCGCGGGGTTCACCCTCGGCGAGCAGATATTTGCCGCCCATGACGCCCTGCAGCTCTGGGAACTCACCAACCATCTGGCTGACGAGATCGTGCTTGCACATGTGAGCCGCGCGGGTGGCGTGGTCGGCCACCTGGTTCGGCAGCTCGAGCTGCTCAGCAAGTAGGGCAGTGAGCCACTCGAGCCGCTCAACGCGATCGAGCAGTGAACCCAGGCCCTCAGCAAAGGTCACCCGCTTGAGCAGCTCCCGCCGCTCAGCGCTGGCGACGGCGCGGTCGGCCTGGACAAAGAACTCAGCGTCAGCCAACCGGGCCTTCAGGACCCGCTCATTACCCCGGCGGACGCTGTCGCTGGCCTCGGCAAGGCCATTGCCAATGCAGAGGAACCGCGCCAGCAAACTCTTGCGGGCGTCCAAGGCCAGGGGGTCGGAATCCGCGTCCTTGCGATACAGAGGCACGTAACGCTGATGGGCACGCATCACGGTGCTCAAGACCTCCGCGGGCAGAGCCAGGTAATGGTCCGCAACGCTTCCCTCGATCAACAGAGGGGTCTCAACGAGATCGGTCAGTTCCTCAAAGAGGTCACTGGGTAAATCCGGAACCGCATCCAAGGCGGCGGCACTGCGTTCAACGCTCATGCGAATGAATGAAGCCCGATCAGAGCGATTGACCACCACCCCGGCATCGGCCAGGGCAGCGGCATAGGCATCGGCCGACGGGATCGCCACGGCGTCGCTGTAGAGACGGTGGCCGCGGCTGGTCTGGCCGGACTGCACGACGGGGTCGCTGCCGGAGAGGGTGACGGGGATCAGCTCGGAACCCAGCAGCGCCACCAGCCACCGCACGGGCCTGGAAAAGCGGCTTTCTCCCACGCCCCAACGCATAAAGCGACGGCCCTGGAGGGCTGCAATCCACTGGGGAATGGTCTCCGCCAGGAGCTCACGGGCTGGGCGTCCGGCTTCCAGGACTTCCGCAAAGACAAACGGACCCTTGGGGGTGTCACGCACCTCAAGGGCAGCGGGATCAATCCCGCAGCGCTTGGCGAAACCAATGGCGGCCTGGGTAGGGACACCGTCTTTGAACGCCTGTGCTGCGGGTGGCCCCTTGCGCTCATCGCGCAGATCGGGGGCTGATTCAGACAGATCACTCACCTGGACCACCAGGCGACGGGGAGTGCTGGTGGTCTCAACCTGGCCGTAGCTCAGTCGCGCTGCACTCAGATCACGCTTCACCGCCTGCTCCAGCTGCGGCAGCGCCAGGCGCGCAAAATCCGCGGGCAACTCCTCAGTCCCGATCTCAAGCAGAAAGGTGGACACGGAGCAGGCAGCCTCAGCAGCCGATCAGCTTATTGAAACGGCTCCGAAGCCAAGCCTGGTCGACGCTTCGCTACGTTCAAAGATCACTGTTTGTGGTGCGTGAGCGTGGCCGAAGGGCAGTCCGTGGGGCAAGTGGAGCAGAAGAGCCCCGAGGAACGGACGTTTTCCCCTTCCATCGCCACAGGCGCAGAGCGCACCAAGTTTGAGCAACTCAAGGCCGACAGCGACTACCTGAAGGACCCTCTCGCTGCAGAGCTGCAGAACGACCTGAGTCACTTCAGTGACGGGGCCGTTCAGTTGCTGAAATTCCACGGCAGCTATCAACAGGACAACCGCGAAAACAGGCAGAAGGGTCAAGACAAGGACTGGCAGATGATGCTGCGCCTGCGCAGCCCCGCTGGACGGATCCCGGCCGGCCTGTATCTGGCGATGGATGAGCTGGCCGATCGCCTCGGCAATGGAACGCTGCGGGCTACCACCCGTCAGGCCTTCCAAATGCACGGCATTCGGAAGGGACATCTCAAGGAGGTGATCGGCACCATCGTTCGCTCGATGGGTTCGACCTTGGCGGCCTGCGGCGACATCAACCGCAACGTCATGGCACCGGCGGCCCCCTTTGAAAAAGGCGGTTATCCAGCGGCCCGCCAATTAGCCAACGACATCGCTGACGTCCTCAGCCCGCAGGCCGCTGAGGGCAGCTACCTGGACCTCTGGGTCGATGGCGATCTGAGTTACCGGATCAAACCCAGCCGCCCCGTGAAGAAGGCACGCGAGCGGCAACAGGAAGGGGGTGTCTTTAGCGGGGACGCCAAAGAGCCTCTGTACGGCGGCACCTACCTACCCCGGAAGTTCAAGGTGGCCGTGACGGTGCCTGGGGACAACTCCGTCGATCTGCTGACCCAGGACATCGGCCTGGTGGCCTTTGCTGATGCCAACGGCGAACTCCGTGGCTGCAACGTTTATGTGGGTGGTGGCATGGGCCGCACCCACAACAAGGAGGAGACGTTTGCCCGCACAGCTGATCCCCTCGGCTATGTGGAAGCTGAACACATTTTTGATCTGGTGCAGGCGATCCTCGCCCTGCAACGGGACCACGGTGACCGCAACAACCGTCGTCACGCACGGCTCAAGTACCTGATCCACGATCAAGGCATTCGCTGGTTCAAAGACGAACTCAAGGCGAAGTACTTCTCGCACCCGATCAAGGGTCTACGAACTGAGCCCAAAGCCAAGCTTGAGGACTATCTGGGTTGGCATCGCATCAGCGCCGGCAAGTGGTTCGTCGGCATCCCGCTGTTGTGTGGCCGTCTCTCGGGCGATCTCAAGCGGGGCCTTCGCCAGCTGGTGGAGACCTATCAATTGGAGATTCGTCTCACCCCCAACCAGGATCTGCTGCTCTGCAACATCGGCACGGCCCAGCGGGCTGCGGTGAAAGAAGCCCTCGCCACTCTTGGCGTTGAGACGCCCGAAACACCGGAGCAACTGGCGCGTCACGCCATTGCCTGTCCTGCGCTCCCCCTCTGCGGGTTGGCGGTGACCGAGGCCGAGCGGATTCTTCCCGATGTGCTGGCGCGGCTGGATGCACAACTGCGGCGCCTCGAGATTGAGAAATCAATCCTGGTGCGCATGACCGGCTGTCCGAATGGATGCGCCCGTCCCTACATGGCTGAACTGGGCCTGGTGGGTGATGGCGTCAATCAGTACCAACTCTGGCTTGGTGGAACACCGAACTTGAGTCGTCTGGCCGAGCCCTACCTCGAGCGGATGCCGCTTGAGAAACTCGAGAGCACAATTGAACCGCTACTGAAGGGCTGGAAGGCCGCAGGTGGCCGCCGCAGCTTCGGTGACTATGTCGCCAAGCTCGGCCGCCAGTCCGTTGAAGAGCTGGTCCGCTCAGCCGTCTGACGCACGGCCATAGATCGCCTCGCTCTGGCTCCGCTGCCAGGCCCAGAGCTGGTCGCCGTAGCTGAAGTGCCACCACTCGTTGGGGTGTTGGGCGAAGCCCTGCGATTCCATCGCATCAGCGAGGAGTCGGCGCCGTCGATCCCATTCAAGGGCCTGTTGGCGCTCCACACCGTCAGGCGTCGTATCGGCAACGGCGCGGTAGTGGTGCGGCTCTGATACAGCACCGATCGCGTCGATGTCAGAACCCATGTCGACGAGTTCGCCCGCCCCATCCAGCAGGGTGAGGTCAACCGCCGCTCCGGTGCTGTGGGGAGGTGGTGTCGCAGGATCCAGGCTGGGCGGAGCCCAAAAGCGACTCACCTCGTCAATGACAGCCGCCACGGCTGGGCTGGCCGAGCTGGGGTTTAGGCCTCGGTTGCTGCACTCCTGGGCGATGGCGTAGTCCACCATGAAGCGCTGGACAGCAATCGGACGCCAAGCGTCAAAGATCGCCAGGCGGTAGCCGGGTTCAGCCGTGCTTAAAATCGTCTGGGCCTGGAGGAGACGCTGGATGACTCCGGTGCGGAGGCGAAAGGGACAGGCACCCTCGCCATAGGGGGCACCAACGACGACATAGGGGTGGGGTTCGATCCGACAGAGAGCCGCAGGCAAGGGGGCAAGCGACTCGGCGCAGTCGCGGATGACGATGTCACTCCAGGGCCGCAGGGGCATCAGTTCAGGCGGGCAGCTTGGGCGACCCGATGACGCTGGTCGCTCAGCACTTTGGCAAGGCCCGGGTGTTGATCCAGGTCAGGATCCTCCGCCACGATCTCCTGGGCAACGCGGCGGGCCTGCTCCAGCACCTCCCCGTCGTCGGTGAGGCTGGCGAGCGCCAGATCTGGCAGTCCACTCTGGCGGGTGCCTAGGACCTGACCGGGACCCCGCAGGCGCAGGTCCATTTCCGCGATCTCAAAGCCGTCGTTGGAGCGCACCAGCACCTCCAGGCGCTGCCGTGCGAGCACATTGCGGCTGTCGTTCACCAGCAGGCAGTAGGACGCCGCAGCCCCTCGGCCAACGCGCCCGCGCAACTGGTGCAACTGGGCTAGGCCGAAGCGATCGGCATGGTCAATTACCATCACGCTGGCCTCGGGCACATCCACGCCCACCTCGACCACGGTCGTACTGACCAGCACCTGGGTCTCGCCGCTCGCAAAGGCTGTGATTGCCGCCTGCTTATCGGCACTGGGCATGCGTCCATGCAGGAGACCGACCTGGAGGTTCGGGAAGACCTGCTCGCTGAGCTGCTGATGCACATCGACGGCAGAGCGCAGGTCCAACTTCTCGGACTCCTCCACCAGGGGCAGGACGACATAGGCCCGCTGGCCGAGGGCCACCTGCTCTCGAATCAAGCTGTAGGCCTCGTCGCGATCGGCGCTTGCCAAGAGGCTCGTGCGAATGGGGGTGCGGCCAGGCGGCAACTCGTCGATTTGGCTGACCTCCAGATCACCATGAATGGAGAGGGCCAAGGTCCTTGGGATCGGCGTCGCCGTCATGGTCAACAGGTGAGGCTGCAGGCCCTTGTCCAGCAGGCGGTTGCGCTGGTGGACGCCAAAGCGATGCTGCTCATCGACGACCACCAGACCCAAGCGCTGGAACTGAACGGGATCCTCCAGAAGGGCATGGGTCCCCACCAGCATCTTCAGGGTTCCATTGGCCAGATCCGCCAACAACTCTCGCCGCCGGCGCAGGGGTGTCGATCCGGTCAGTAGGGCGCAGGTGACATGTAGTTGGGGCAGCCACTCGCAGAGCTTGCGGTAGTGCTGTTCAGCCAACACCTCCGTCGGTGCCATCAGGGCCCCCTGGCAGCCGGAATCAATCGCGGTGAGCAGAGCAGCGATCGCGACCACGGTCTTGCCGCTACCGACATCCCCCTGCACCAGACGGGCCATCGGCTGGTCCCGCCGCAGGTCAGCCCGGATCTCCGCCAAGACGCGCTGCTGGGCTCCGGTGAGGGGGAAGGGGAGCAGCTGCAAAAACGCCTGGAGCAATGCGTCACCCTCAACCGCCAGGGCAGGGGCGGGACGACTGGTGAGCTGGCGGCGCCGCTGCAGCAAACCCAGCTGCAGCAGAAGGAACTCGTCAAAGACCAGACGGTGGCGAGCCTCGCTCAGAGACGCCTGGCTCGTCGGACCATGGATCTGGAGCAGGGCCTCCGGCAGCGGCACCAAGCCCTCCCGCGCCTGCAGCGAAGCCGGCAACGGATCACCCCATTGGCCTGCAGCCGCCACCACGGGACGGATCAGATTGCGCAGGCGGTCGGCCGTCAGCCCTTCGGTCAGGCCGTAGACAGGCAAGAGGCGGCCAATCTGGTCACTGCGAACCGAGGCATTGGGACTCTCCAGGACCTCCATCAAGGGGTCCTGGAATGCCGGTCCGTAGGGGGTCTCCTTCACCAACCCGCTAATGGCAACAGAGGCCCCGACGGGATAGTTGCGCTGTTGGGCCTTAAGCCAAGCCGGTGAGCTGAACCGCTTCCCCGCAAAGAACTTCGAGACGCGAATCCGGCCGGTGATATCGGCCAAATGCAGCTCGAGGATCGAGAGGTTCGGGTTGCGCGGGCTGGTGAAGCTGTGGCTGCGGCGAACCGTGGCGACGATCGTGGCCGTCTTGCCGGGCTCGAGGCCGGCGATGCGCACCAAGTTGGCGTAATCGAGGTAGTCGCGGGGGTAATAGCGAACCAGGTCTCGGGCAAGCCAAAGATCCAAGGCAGCGAGGCGCGTGGCACTTTTAGGGCCCACACCGCGGACCTCGCTTAAGGGGGTATCCGGTTGGATCGTCTGGGAGCGGGGAGCGCCTGGGGACTCACTGGAGAGAAGGCGCAGTCGAGGGGGAGAGACCGGCTGAACCGGCTGAAGTGCTTTCTGCAGTTCAAACAGGTACTGGCGGCTTCGGCGCACCAGGCTCTGGCGGCGGGACTGGCTCAGTTCGCCATACCGAGCAAAGTCACCGGCCAGCTCCCCCAAGCCAGAGAAGCGCTGGCGATCGAGCTCCTCCGGTGGCGCCGCCAGGGCCCGCTGCAGAAAGCTGCTGAAGCGCTCCTTGCGGCCGAGCAGGTCCTCAAAACCACGCTCAGCCTCGAGCTGGAGCGCCTGTTGCAGCGGACGCAACCAAGCCTGGAGCGCTAGCTGCGATCCGTTGCTGGATTCTGGGTGGGGGCGCTGTCCTGAAACCACTGCTGCTCTGCCTCGAGGGCACTGACCCGGCGCTGCCAGGTGCGATACCGCTTGGCCATTGTGCGCAATGTGCGGCGCCTCTGTTCCAAGCGCTGACGGCAGGTGCGCAAACGGGGTTGTTCAAACTCCAGATCCGAACCACGCAACAGCAGGGTCAAGACCTCGGTCGGGGCGAGGGAGGGCGCCGCTGGATTCAGGGTGAGAGGCAGAGCCATCCGCAGGACATTGGCTGGCGCAGGCAGGGCCTCGACCTGTCCATCCAAGACCGCATCCAGGAGATTCAAAGGGAGCAAGCCCTGCGCCAGACCCACGCGCATCATCTCCACATTGATGGCATGGGAGAGGTTGCGCAGACGTCGGCGCAGAGCACGATCGAAATGGGCCCACCAGCGCACCTGAAGCAGGGGATCGCGAGGCAGATGCGAGCTGACGACGTCCGAGTCGAAGCTCTCGAACGGAAGGCCTTCGGAATCGCCCACCTCGTCCCCAGACTCCTCAACCTCAGGGGTCTCGGACTCGGAGGACCGTGCTGACAGGGTCTCGGAAGCCATCGAGAACAGGGACTGAAGCAGGGCTAAATCCCCCTCAGGCGGAGCTGGCTCGGCAGACGGAACCTCGTCTTCCTCGGCTACACGAGGACGCTGGTTCAATGCTGGCAATCCCGGCACACCTCGGTCAAACAGATCGGCCCCCAGGGGGAGATCCAGGCTGAGATTGATGGACTGGGGCAATGGAGCCTCATCAGGCCGTTCAGCGGGCGCAGGGCTCGGGGGGGCTTCTTCTTGCCCCTCCAGCATGCTTTGCAGAATTTTTTGCTGCTCCTGCAGCTGCCGGCGCTGTTGCTTGCGGGCCTGCTGGGCGGCCAGACCCATCACCTGCTCGACGGTCAGCAGGGAACAGGAGCGTTTCACCAAACTTTGGAGACGCCGCTGAAACGTCTGACGGCGCTCTGGTGTCAGCTGGTTGTAGCGCTCAGGGACCACCTGGGTCGCCAAATGAAAACAGGCCTGCTGCACGCTGTGCAACAGGCCATCCCGCAGAACCTGCAGGTACAGGGCGAGGTCGCGGTAGAGGGCCGGAGTGAACTCCTCTTGCTGCTGAAGCAGCGAGAGGAGTTGTGCCTTGGCCTCGTCCAGGGATCGTGTGTTGGGATCCAGAGGACGACTCACGGGACCAGAGCGCTGAAGGGACGAGTCCCGATCAAGCAGCCTGCATGGCAGCCACTTCAGCCGCGAAGTCCATCTTCTCGACTTCGATGCCCTCGCCCAGGTTGAAGCGAACGAAGCGGCGCACCTGGATGTTCTCGCCGACCTTGCCGGAGACCTGCTTAACCAGTTCGTCGACGGTCAAGGCGCTGTCCTTGATGTAGGCCTGATCGAGGAGGGACATCTCCTTGAGGCGCTTGCCGATACGGCCAGCCACGATCTTCTCCTTCATCTCCTCCTTCTTGCCGGCGAGGTCATCGCGGCCCATCTCGATCTGCTTCTCGCGCTCGGCGACTTCGGCGGGGATGTCCTCGACTTTGACGTAGTCAACGTTGGGGCATGCAGCGACCTGCATGGCCACGTTGCGCACGAGTTCCTGGAAGATCTCGCCACGGGCGACGAAATCGGTTTCGCAGTTCACTTCAACCAGAACGCCGACGCGGGCACCGGTGTGGATGTAGCTACCGATCGCGCCCTCAGCTGCGGCACGGCCAGCCTTCTTCTCGGCGGAGGCAATGCCCTTCTGACGCAGCCACTCGACGGCCTTGTCCTTGTCGCCCTTCGTTTCGTTGAGGGCCTTCTTGCAGTCCATCATCCCTGCGCCGGTCATGTCGCGCAGTTCTTTGACGAGCTTGGCGGAGATCTCAGCCATGGTGCGTTGCGGTGATGAAGAGGGGAAAAATCAAAACAGGGGCTTAACACCGAAGAGCCTCCCCGGGGGGAAGCTCCTGGCATCAACCACTGGGGTCAGGAACGAATCAGGCCTGAACGTCGTCGTAGGCAGCTTGCTCGTTGGAGCCGTGGCGACCTTCGTTGATGGCATCCGCCAGACGGCCGAGCACCAGTTGAACGGAGCGCACTGCGTCGTCGTTGCAGGGGATGGGCACGTCGCAGAGGTCGGGGTCGCAGTTGGTGTCGAGCATGGACACCAGGGGAATGTCCAGCTTGCGGGCTTCGAGCACGGCGTTCGTCTCGCGGCGCTGGTCCACCAGGACCACCACGTCGGGGAGGCGACGCATGTTCTTGAGACCACCCAGGTACTTCTGCAGGCGGTCCAGCTCGCGGCGCAGGACTGCGGCTTCCTTCTTAGGACGCATGGCGATGGCGCCGGAGGACTCCATCCGCTCGAGGTCCTTCAGGCGGTCGATGCGGGCACGCATCGTGGTCCAGTTGGTGAGCATGCCGCCCAGCCAGCGCTGGTTCACGTAGGCAGCACCACAGCGGCTGGCTTCGAGGGCAATCACCTCAGAGGCCTGCTTTTTGGTTCCCACAAACAGGAAGCGCTTGCCGCTGCGTGCGGCACTGCGGACCCACTTGTAGGCGTTGTTCATGCAAACCGCGGTTTGCACGAGGTCAATGATGTGGACGCCGTTGCGCGCGCAATAGATGTAGCGCGACATCTTGGGGTTCCAACGGCGAGTTTGGTGCCCAAAGTGAGCACCCGCCTCCATCATTTCGGCGAGAGTGACGACAGCCATGTTGTGTTGAGGTTTCGGGTTTGCCTCCACCTGCCAGGGATCCACCGAACAGGACGAACCTGAATCACCGGTTGATCACCCGAAACGCGCAGGTGTGCGGTTTGAAAGTGCCTGGAAACACTACCAAACGGGCCTTCTGCTCAGCGCAGACCGGCGGCCCGAGCCTCGGCATAAAGCGCCCTGACACCGATGCGATTGAGAGGAAGCCGGAGTAGCTCCATGGCCCATGCCGCTTGGCCCTGACGAATCAGCCAAGCCAGCAGCGGCCGAAGGCTGCGCTCATTCACGAGACCACCCAGGGTCAGTAGCTCCCAGAGCACCCTGTGGAGGATGGTGAATTGAATGATGAACCGCACCCGCCGGGTGGGGTGTTTTTTGTAGAAGACCAGACCCATCTTGGCCCGCTCCCCCTCCACGGCGATCAGGCGGGGGACCTGCTCCAAGCTCAGAGGCGGGTGCCAGTGATAGCCAACCGCAGCTGGACAACGGACCAGTACGACGCCCATCTGCCGCAGCCGCTCGCCCAACTCCAGGTCTTCCCAGCCATAGAGCCGGAAGCGGGTGTCAAACAGGCCACTGCGCTCAAGAACCTCACGATCAATCGCGACATTCCCGGTGGCGAAATAGGCCCAGGAAAGATCGCGGAGCTTGTGGGGTTCGCTGGTCGGATCTTCAAAATTGGCGGTGTTGATCACCGCTCCATAGGTGAAGCAGAGGCGATCGCCCCGCTCCTGCCAGCTCTGGTTCAGCTGGCTGGCGTGACTCAGGAGAAAGTCCTCCGTCACCACCAGGTCGCTGTCAATAAAAACAATCACGTCACCGCGGGCGTGATCGACCCCGCGGTTGCGCCCCTCAGCCGGTCCGCCGTGGTCCTGTTGGACCAGGCGGACGTGGGGGAGATCGGCCTGATGGCGGCCCAACCAAGCCACGGTGTCGTCGGTGGACCCGTCATCCACCACCACCACCTCGTAGTTGCTGATCGGTGCAGCCAGTCGCTGGCTCTCGAGGGCGCGCAGGCACTTCTCGAGAATCGGCAGACGGTTGTAGGTGGGGATGACGACGCTGAGGAACATGGCCAGGTCGACGATTCGAGCAAAAAAAAGGGATCCCTCAGGATCCCAGAGCAGTCAAATTGCGAGAGCTGATCAGTCAGCCGCGCCGCCGTTGTTGGCGGTGCCGGTCACGCCATTACCTGCGCCTTCGCCGCGACCGTCGTTACGCATCTTCCGCTTTTTGAACTTGCGGGCGTACGCGCGGTTGCGCTCTTGCTTTTCCTTCTTGAGGTTGCGGCGTTTGGCCATCGAAACGGCGTGAAGTTCGGGTTAGTCCCCACAGTACTGAATCGTCCTCAGTGCTGAACGGATAACGCGGGCTTTCCTGCCTCCAGCAGACGGCCATCCTCCATACGCACCAGGCGATCAGCGATATCCAAGATCCGCGGATCATGGGTGACCATCAGGACCGCACAGCCCTGATCGCGGGCCAAACGCCTTAAAAGTTCCACCACCTCACGACCCGTTTGCGAATCCAACGCTGCGGTGGGTTCATCGGCGAGCAGCAAGCGCGGGTGGGCTGCGAGGGCACGGGCAATCGCCACGCGCTGCTTCTGACCGCCGGAGAGGTCATGGGGCAACTTATGCAGTTCGTCCCCGAGGCCCACGGCCCGAAGCCACTCCCTGGATTGATCACGCCGGGCGCGGTAGCTCAGGCCAGGCAGCAGGTCCGATCCCATCTGGACGTTTTGCTCCGCCGTCAGGCAGCGCAGCAGATTGTGTCCCTGAAAGATCATGCCGATCGAGCGGCGCAGCCGCTGACGATCGCGGCGACTGGCACAGGCCAGCTGTTGGCCCAACACCTCTACAGATCCTTCTTGAACGGAGCGCAGGGCGCCGACAAGGGTCAGCAGGGTGGTCTTGCCGCAGCCGGAGGGTCCCGTCAGCAGCACGACCTCGCCGGCCGCAACAGTCAGGTTGACACCCTGGAGGACCTGGCGCCGCATGGTCCCCGATCCATAGAAATGGGAGAGCTCCCGAAGATCAACTGCAGCGGAGGTGGCCATCGGGTCAGAAAATCTCTGCGGGATCGGCGTCGGCCAGGCGACGCATGGCCAGCCCTGCTGACGCCATGCACATCACCAGAATCATGCTGAACACGGTGATGGCGCGGGCGGAGTCCATGAACACCGGCAGTTGGGTGGCAGAGCGCACCATGAGATAGAGGCCCTGGCCTGCGGCATAGGCCGGGAGATAGCCAAAGGCGGCCAGCAGCAGTCCTTCGCGGGCAACGACCCCAAGCAGGCTGGGCAGCTTGTAGCCCATCGCCATCAAGGTCGCGTACTCCGGCAGGTGGTCACTCACGTCGGAATAGAGCACCTGATAGACGATCACGCAGCCAACGACGAATCCCATGGCAGCCCCGAGCGTGAAGATGAAGCCGATGGAGGTGCTGGTGCGCCAGTAGTTCTGCTCGAAATCAATAAAGCCCTGCTTGGTGAGCACCTTGACGTCGCTGGGCAGTTGAGCCTGCAGACGTTGGGCGACGGCGATGGGATCGCTTCCGGGTTTCAGGCGAACCAAGCCGACCTCGATGCTCCCGGGCGGGGTGTTGGGAAGCAGATCGATGAAGGTCTCCGAGCTGGTCAGCAGATTTCCATCCGCTCCAAAGGAGGTTCCCAAGCCAACCAAACCAGCCACACGGACGCGCTTGCCGGCAATTTCACTCTCCACCGTGCGCCCCTCACGGAACCACTCGGCCACCGGTCCAAATTCCGGTCGGGACTGCTCATCAAAAAGAACCCGCCCCTTTTGAGTCAGCGCCCGCGCCTTTGGGGCCAGCGAAGGATCGGTGAAGAGGGGATCATTGGGCTCAAAGCCCAGGGTCAAAATGGAGCGTGTGCCCCGCGTTTCGGGGTTGCGCCAGAGCAACAAATTCCAGTGAACCGGCGTGATCCCCTCCACCTCTGGGGCCGCCATGGTCTGGACCAAACGGCGCTTGGGGAAGCCCGCCATGCTCACCGAACTGGTGGACCGGGGACTGATCAGCACCAGATCGGCGTCAAACAGCCGGTGAATCGTGACGCTGGCATCAAACAGCCCGTCACGGAAGCCCAGCTGCATGAACATCAGGATCCCGGCGAAACTGATGCCCGCAAGCGCTACAGCCAGACGCACTGGCTGCCGGGTTAAGAGCAGCAGGGCCAGGGGAATGCGCCGGCGTTGCCAGATCCCCTCAAACCAACGCTGAAGACTCACGGCTCAAAGCGCGCGATGACCTTCAGGCCCGAGAGCTGCTGCACACGCTTGGCATCGGCGGGATCCAGGGCGAGTCGCACTTCGACGATGCGAGCGTCCGCATCGCCCGTTGGATCGGTGGAGAGCACATCCCGCTGCCGGATCTGCGGAGAAATCCGCAGCACTTCAGCCTTCAGCTTGCCGCTGAAGCCTCCGTTTTCACTGATCAACGAAGCACTCTGGCCCAGGCGAATCCGACCGATGTCGCTTTCGTAGACCTCGGCGATCGCCTCCATGCGGTCGCTGGCGCCAACCGACAGGATGCCGTCCGAACCAGGACGCTCCCCAGGACGGGCATAGACCCGCAATACCGTCCCATCAATGGGTGAGCGGAGTTGGCTGTCCTTGAGGTCCACTTCAATGCCTCGCTTCTCAGCGAGGGCTTGACGCCGTTGTCCTTCAAAAGTCACCAGCTCGTCTTGCTTCTCCTCCAGCAGCACCATGCTGGCGGCACCTTCCCTGGAGGCTTCGCGGTAGCGACTCACCTCACGACGCTGCATCGCGATCGAGCGATCCAGGGTGCCAATACGGGCATTGATCGCCGCGAGATCGGCCAAGAGTCCGGGGCGGTTATCAAAGGTGGCCAGGATCTGACCGCGCTTGACCCGGTCACCTTCTTGGACCGAAAGGCCGCTGATGCGGGGGCTGCCGCCCATCGACCCCATGGGAGCGGCCAGCTTGCGGACATCGCCGGCGGGTTCCAGTCGACCCAGGGCCGAAACGGATTCAATTCTGGGTTGAACAACCGGGGCCGGAGGCACCGGCGCGGGCCGGTCCAGGGCACGACCAATCACCACGGCGAGCAGCAGCAGAGCCACTGCTCCACCGCCACTTCGCCAGGGATATCGCTTCAGCCACTGCAGCATCACTGCAGGGGCAGTGGATCGTCGAAGAGCAACTCCTCGATGTAGCGATCGGCCCACTCGGGATTGAAGGCTTTCTCGAGCACGCGGCGGGTCTTGTCGTTGCGCTTCTGTTGCTGGCAATACGAGAGCTGGCCGCTATGTCGCCTCACCGTATCTGGGTGATCGATGGGCTGAGGAACGGCCTCTGCACTGGCCTCACCCAACACCCGCAGAAAATCACTGACGAGCTCGATAAAGCTTTGCTCTTCCGCTGCATCCGCAGGACGGACAAAGCGGACATAGGGAGAAAAGATCGTCCCCCACTCAGGCAGCTCACGCTCCTGGCTGAACGCGCGCTTCGGCAGGGCCTCCAGACGCTGAAGGACCGCCTGCGGCAGGGCGCCATCCACGGGCGAGAGATCAACGATTGCAGCAGAGACCACGCCACGGCCGGCAACGATGTCCGCCCCAAAGACGGGCAGGTCATAGCGGGGGTCGGGGAAAAAGACGCAGTGGAGGATCTGCAGGCCGGCTCCAAGCCGTGCGGTTTCCAGGTGCAACTTGCGCAGACCGCGGCTGGAGCGCAATTCATTGCGGATGAAGAGGTCCTCCCCATCGAGGCTGCCGCTAATGGCCTCCAATTGGGGATCTACCGCCAGTGGCTGCAGCTCCGGCAAGGAGGACCACTGCTGACGGATGCGCTCAGCGAGGGCGTCAACGAGCGGATGAATGCCGAGGGCAGCAGAACTCATCGGGGCTGAAGCGGCGACCGTCCTGGCGATCCTGCCAGCAGAATGGGGCGAACCACAGGTTCTCAATCCGTTGTCAGGTCTGAACACCGCTCCGCTGCCTGAACCGCAGCGTGGTCAGCTCGCCAACGGAACGTCCCTGGTGCAACTCGATCTGCCGAATGCACCTGTGGTCTGCCTTGACTTTTGGTGCCGCTCCGGCAGTGGAGTGGAGGCCCCCGGGGAGGCGGGGATCGCCCACTTCCTCGAGCACATGGTCTTCAAAGGAAGTCACAGCCTTCAAGCCGGTGAATTTGACCAGCGCATCGAAGCGCTTGGGGGCAACAGCAATGCAGCCACCGGCTTCGACGACGTGCACTATCACGTCCTGATTCCGCCCGAAGCCTGCGCTGAAGCACTGGAGCTGCTCACTGATCTGGTGCTTCAACCGCGCTTGGACCGGAGCGATTTCGACATGGAGCGTCAGGTGGTGCTCGAGGAACTCGCCCAGAGTGAGGACCAACCGGAAGAAGTGGCTTTTCAGCAGCTGCTCAAGCAAAGCTGCCTGGATCACGCCTATGGCAAAGCGATCCTGGGGGACCGGGACGCACTCCTTGGCCACACCCCGGAGGCCATGGCGCGCTTCCATGCCCGTCATTACCGCGCCGATCGTTGTTGCCTTTCGGTGGCAGGGCCGCTGGCGGCGTTGCAACTGGAAGAGCAACTGCAGCGCTCAGCCTTGGCGGAGTTGGTCCCCTCCGAAGCCGACGCAAGGCCTGCTCCACTGCAGTTCATGCCCGGTGAAGAGCGACTGGAACTGCCCCGGCTGGAGGCCGCCAGGCTCTTAATGGCCTGGCCGCTGCCCGGTGCAGCTGACCAAATGTCTGTGGTTGGTGGGGACCTGCTGACCACCCTGTTGGCGGAGGGACGGCGCAGTCGCCTGGTGGAGCGACTGCGGGAGCAGCTTCGGCTGGTGGAAAGCGTCGATCTCGATCTCAACGTCTTGGAGTCCGGCTGCCTTGTCTTGCTTGAGGCGGTCTGTGAGCCCGAACACCTCAGCCGTGTTCGAGCGGAAATCAATGGCGTCCTGAAGGCACTGCAGCAGGAGATCCCAAGCGAAGCCGAGGTGGAGCGCGCCCGGCGATTGGTCGGCAACGGCTACCGCTTCAGCCTGGAGGCACCAAGCGCCGTCGCCGCGATGGTTGGCAACAGCGCGCTGTGGGATCGCAAGCACAACCTACAAGCCCCGCTCGACTGGCTCGAGGAATGGGACGGACAGCGCCTGGTGCAGGACGTCGTCCCACAACTGCAGCCGGAGCAAGCCTTTGTGTTGGAGGCGGTTCCAGCATGAGCAGCGCCGGCGTGCAACAACGTGAGCTCAGCGGAGGCTGTCCGCTCTGGCTCATCGAGCGTCCAGGTCCAGCCATCCTCTCGGCCAAGCTCTGGATCCGCGGCGGAAGCAGCGCCGACCCCTCTGGCCAGCGGGGGGCTTCCCAACTGCTCGCGGGGGTGCTGAGCCGGGGCTGCGGGCCGTTCAGTGGCGACGCCCTGGCTGATCTCGTTGAAGGCCGGGGCGCAGGACTGCGCTGTGAGGCCGCCGAAGACGGCACCTTGATCAGCCTGAAGTGCGCCAGTGATGACGCGGCTCTCTTGCTGCCGCTGGTCCTGCAGATGGTCACCAGCCCGTGGCTGGTCGAGGACCAGGTGACCCTCGAGCGTCAACTCAATCTGCAAACCCTGCAGCGGCAGAAGGAGGACCCCTTCCAGGTCGCCCACGATCAACTGCGTCAGCAGCTCTACGGCTCAGGGCCCTACGGCCACGACCCCCTGGGTGTTGAGGCCGAACTCTGCGCACTGGCTCGACCGCAACTCGAGCAGATGACCCACCAGCTCGGGCAAGAGGGTGCCGTGATGGTCCTGGCGGGCCAGATCCCAGCGGAGCCCGAGCAACTGTTGCTGCATCAGCTCGACGGCCAGAGCTGGAGGACCCAGGCGCCAAAGCGACTGGCCGGCGCCTCCGGGCTCAAGCAGGTCTCACTGGCGAGCAACGTCGATGAGACTGAGCAGTTGGTCTTGATGCTGGGGACCACCACAGCTCCCCTTGGCAGTGAGCAGGCCCTGGCCCTACGGCTGCTGCATTGCCACCTGGGCATCGGCATGTCCAGCCGCCTCTTTGTGGCCCTACGGGAGGAACACGGCCTGGCCTACGACGTGGGGGTGCACTACCCCGCGCGCCTCGGGGATGCCCCCTTCGTGTTCCATCTCTCCAGCTCGAGCGACCGCGCTGAGGACGCCACCCGCGAGCTGCTCAATGAATGGCTGCGCCTGCTCGAGGAGCCCATCAGTGATGCACAACTCCAGCTGGCCAAGGCGAAATTCAAAGGTCAGGAGGCGTTAGGGCGCCAAACCTGCAGCCAAGTGGCCGATCGCCACGCCCTGGTCCTCGGCCATGGCCTGCCCTTCGACTTTGCCGATCGCTGTCTTCTCGAAGCTGAAGCGCTGACGCCGAACGATCTCCACCAAGCAGCGCAGGCGCTGCTGCAGGGACCGTCCTTGAGCCTCTGCGGACCGCAGGACGCGATTGAGGCAGCAACGGCGGTCTGGACGGGGCATCCACTGAACCGGTCTTAAACCGGTTCAAGTTGCTTGAGCTCCAGCAAAAAGGTGCCGCGACGGAAACGGACGGCGACTTGATCCAAGGCCTTGAGGGCTACCACCTGGCCAACCTCGTCGGCGTCGATCAAATCAGGCGGGCGCAGCATCGACATCGCGTCGGCTGTCTTGAGATAGCTGGGTTGAGCCAGCAGACGCACCTGAGTGCCAACGCTGATGGATTCCTGGGACATCGGTCGTTGCAAGACCACCACTCTCCTGCAGGATGGTCCCACTGAGAGGCCAACTGTGCGCGCCCTTGCCAACTGGAGTGGTGCCCTCGCTGGATTGCTGCTGATCCTCTGTGGAGGGTTGATTCAGGCCGCGATCCCTTGGCCAGGCAGCCAGGGCGTCTCGTTCGTGCCCCTGCCCATGACCTTGCAGGTGCCAGCCCTGCTCTTTACGGCCTTGGTCTGCGGACATCGTCCGGCCATGTTGGCCGGCATGGCCTACATCAGCCTGGGGCTCTTCCAGCTCCCGGTTTTTCAGGGTGGCGGCGGGTTGAGCTACCTCAGCGATCCCGCTTTTGGCTATCTGGCTGGGTTCCTACCAGCTGCCTGGCTGACCGGCCGCCTCGCCCAGCAGCAGGACATGGATGACCTGCTGAATCTTGTGGCTGCAGCGGTCCTGGGGCTGTTGATCCTTCAGGGTTGCGGCCTGGCCAACCTCCTGCTCGGCGGGCTGTTCCAGCGCTGGGGCGGACAGCTGCCCCAGTTGGTGCTGACCTACAGCCTTGGGCCGCTGCTTCCCCAACTGCTCCTCTGTTGTGCGGTGGCCGTTCTCGCCTGGCCAAGCCGACGCCTGTTGTTGCTGGACCGTTGATGAAGCGGAGCTACTGGATCGCCATCGCCGTTGTGCTGATGGACCAGATCAGCAAGGCCTGGGCCGTGGACCATCTGGCCGGAGTGGGCGTTCGTCCGCTGCTTCCAGGACTGCTCCAACTGCAGCTGGTCTTCAACAGCGGTGCGGCCTTCAGCATGCTGGAGGGAAACGCCAACCTGTTGGGAGTGGTCAGCCTCGCGGTCGCCGTGGGGCTTGTGTTCTGGATCCAGACGAGCGGTCCACTGGATCGCTGGCAGGCCATGGGCCTGGGGTTCTTGCTGGGAGGAGCCGTTGGCAATGGAATCGACCGCTGGCGCTTGGGGCGGGTGGTGGACTTCCTGGAGTTTGTGCCGATCTCCTTCCCGATCTTCAACCTCGCGGATGTCGCCATCAACCTCGCGGTTCTTTGCCTAGCGCTCTCGCTCTTTCCCGCTTGGCGCAGGCACTAATCAAGGGGATCATCGGAGCGCGTGGTCAAGGAGCCCTTGACCTCCACCAAGGGATGCTGGCGTGAAACCTCCTGGTCGAATCTGGCTTTGGCTTGGTCTGGCCCTCGGGGTCTTGGTGGTCGTCACCGCCGTGCTCCAGGCCGTCAACAACCTGCTCTGGCAGCTGAGCTACCTGCTTCCAAGCTGGCTTGTTGGCCCCTTCAGCCTGCTGCTCTTCGGCGGGGCAGCACTGCTGATCGCTCGCTTTGCTTGGCCCTGGTTCAACAGCATCCGGCGCTCAGGCTGGAAGGTCTTTAAAGATCCCGGTTCGCGCACCAGTGCGCCGATTGAGGCTCCCGTCAACCGCAAGGAAGCAGCTCAAAAGAACCTTGCAGGGATCGAGACGCTCCTGCAGGGCATCCGGGACGAGGTCCAACGTGAGGCCCTCAGGCAAGAACGAGAGAGGGTTGCAGCGGAGCTTGAACGCGGCGATTTAGTGATCGTGGTGTTTGGCACCGGCTCCGCCGGGAAAACCTCCCTAATCCGGGCGCTGCTGCGCGACGTCGTGGGCGAGGTCGGAGCAGCCATGGGTTCAACGACGACAACCACGAGCTATCGCCTCCGCCTGCGCAACCTGCAGCGAGGCATCCGACTGGTTGACACGCCGGGGATTTTGGAAGCGGGCATCGAGGGGCAGAAGCGCGAGCAGATTGCCCGCGATCAGGCCTCGAATGCCGATCTCCTACTTCTTGTTGTCGATGGGGATCTTCGGGCCGCTGAGCTCGAGGTGTTTGCGGCGCTCGCCAGCTTGGGCAAACGGCTGCTGCTGGTCCTCAACAAGTGCGATCTGCGGGGTGAAGAAGAAGAGAAACGCCTCCTCGAGCTGCTTCGACGCAGAACCCAGGGCCGCATTGCACTGGAGGACGTGCTGACGGCCAGTGCATCACCCCAATCGGTTCCGATGCCGGGTGGTCAACCGCTGCAACCAGCACCGGAGATCGATCGGCTCCTGCGGAGGATCGCGCAGGTCTTGCACAGCGACGGGGAGGAGCTGATTGCCGACAACATCCTGATGCAGAGCAGCAGGCTCAGCGACGCGGGACGCCGTCTGCTGGCGGAGCAGCGGCAACAGGATGCGGAGTCGATCGTCGATCGCTACAGCTGGATCAGCGCCGGGGTGCTCGCGGCCACTCCGCTTCCGGGCATCGATTTGCTCGGGGCCGCCGCCGTCAATGCCCAGATGGTGATGGAAATCGGCCGCGTCTATGGGGTCAGCCTGTCGAAAACCTCGGCCCAGGAACTGGCTGTTTCCGTGGGACGAACCCTGGCCAGCTTGGGCTTGATCAAGAGCGGCATCAGCCTGGTCGGGGCCGCGCTCAGCCTGAACCTTCCGGCGCTGCTGCTGAGCCGTGCCGTGCAGGCGGTGGGTGCAGGCTGGCTGACTCGAATCGCCGGACGCAGTTTCATCAACTACTTCCAGCAGGATCAGGATTGGGGGGATGGCGGAATCCAGGACGTCGTGCAGCGTCAGTACGACCTGAACCGCCGTGAATCCGCCCTCAATGCATTTCTGTCGGCAGCGATGAAGCGTGTGGTGGAACCGCTGCAGCGTCAGGGGAAGCAGGGGCAACTGCCGCCACGGCCCGAGCGTCGCTGAAGGCCTCCGGCGGCGGTGGCTGCATCGGTCCACGGGCATCCAGGACGGTGATGAAGGCCAGATAGGCCACCGCGATCAGAATCGAGATGGCACCGGTCACGATGGCGACCCAGCGGCCTTGGGGGTTCGGTTGATTCATCTCAAACGCAAGTCAACGACCGCTGAACGACCGAGGCCACGGCAGCCAGGTCAGTGGATCGGGTGTGGGGATTGCCGAGTACGGCCTTGAGGTGATGCCTCCCCGCATAGAAGGGACGGGAGAGCATCAACTGCTGTTCGAGCAACTGCTGCCGGGTCTGGCTCGACCATCGCTCCGATTCGCTGGCCCCCATCGCACTCGGGGTGAAGGCCAATAGATGCAATGGGCCGCTGCGCATCTGCAAGGGCAGCCCGCAGAGGTGCTGCTCCAGCGCAGCGCGCCGTTGGAGGGCCCCCTGGAGCAACGCATCGATTCCATCCAAACCCAATTGGCGCAGTCCCAGCCAGAGCTTGAGGATCTCGGCCGGCCGCGTTCCCTGAAGGCCGCATTCACCGCCATGGGCATGCAGCCAACTGGGCTCCATGTAGGGCAGGCCAGTGCCAAAGCAGGAGGCCAGCAGTTCAGGACGTTTCAGCAGCAGCAGGGAGGAGGTCTTGGTGATGCCCAGGAGCTTCTGGGGATTCACCGTGAGGGAGTCGGCCCGGTCCAGATCGGGGACCAGGTGTTTGTGCCGTTGGCTGAGGCCAAACACCGCACCAATCGCGCCGTCCACGTGCAGCCAGACCCCGTGGCGGTGGCACAGATCAGAAATGGCCGCCAGGGGATCGACGGCACCCCGCACCGTGGTTCCGGCGGTGGCCACAACGGCAAGGACAGGACGTCCCTCTTGCTCGGCCGACTGCAAAGCAGCGGCAAGAGCCGTGGGGCAGAGACAGCCGGCGCCGTCCGTCTGGATGGTCTGGAGACTCTGCTTCGGTAAGCCCATCACCATCAGGGCCTTGCCGATGGAGACGTGGGCATCTGCGCTGCAGAACACCGTCAAGTCGGAGGTCTCGCCATGGGCGAGCTGATGGCGAGCCACGACCAAGGCCATCAGATTGCTGAGGCTGCCGCCACTGGCTGCGACACCACCGGCCGTCTCTCCGAGGCCCAGTTGTTCAGCCATCCAGTGGGTCAAGCTGCGCTCGAGCCGCGACAGGCTTGGCGAGAGCTCCTCGGCCAACAAATTGTTGTTGAGGCCGGCGCAGACGAGATCAGCCGCCACCGATGCGGTGAGCGGTGGGGGATCCAAGTGGGCCATCGCACCGGGGTGGACGGGGTTGTAGGCCCCATCCATCACCAGCTGCAGATCCTCAAGCAAAGCCTCAGCAGACAGGCCCTGTTGCAGTGGAGCCGGCTCGGGAAGAACGCTCAGCAGGGGCAAGGGCGAGCGCTCAGCGGCACTGGACCACCACTGGCAGAGACGCGTGCTGGCCGAGCTCAAGAAGGCTTCCAACGCGGGATCCTCCCGCAGGGGATCCGGGAAGCAGGCAACGCTGCGCTGCGGCTGGCTCGGTTGGGCTTGAGCCAATGGCCCTGAGCGTTCAGCGCCCATTGTCCCGTGTCATCGGACCCGCCGTGCTGGCATGGTTGAAGAAGCCTGCGAATCGACCTCGGGGTTGAACGAAGCTCAGCGCCATGAACTCTGGATGAGGCGGCTGCTGCGCCGGGCAGAGGCCGTTGGAGAGAAGGGTGAAATCCCTGTGGCGGCCGTCCTGCTGGATGGCCATGGACGGGCCCTGGGCTGGGGGGTCAACCGCAGGCAACGGGAGCAAAGGCCCCTGGGGCATGCGGAGTTAATGGCCTTGGAGCAAGCCGCACGCCTGAGGGGCGACTGGCGCTTTAACGACTGCAGCCTGATCGTGACGCTGGAGCCCTGCCCAATGTGTGCAGGCGCCCTGGTGCAAGCGCGCATGGGACAGGTGATCTTTGGGGCCCATGACCCCAAGCGCGGTGCTCTCGGCGGCTGTCTGAACTTGGCGACGGATCCGAGCGCCCATCACCACATGACAGTGATGGGCGGAGTGCTGGAGCTGGAATGCAAGAGCAGGCTCGAGGCCTGGTTCAAGCAGCGGCGGCAGCAGCGGCAGGCGCAGAAGAGCGGAAGGCCGGAAGCTCTTGCTCAAGCAGGTTGAGCAGGAGATCCACGTTCTCTTCGCGGCTGTTGTAGCCCATCAGCCCGATGCGCCAGACCTTGCCTGCGAGGGCACCCAGGCCTCCGCCCACTTCAATGCCGTGCTTGTTCAGCAGGTGAGTCGTGAAGGCCTTGCCATCGACACCTTCTGGAATGCGAACAGTGGTCAAGGTGGGGAGACGCAGCTCCAGGGGAACGTGGGGTTCAAGCCCAAGCCTCTCAAGACCTGACCAAAGGCGCTCAGCATTGCGGCGGTGGCGCGCCCAGACGTTCGCAAGACCTTCTTCTGCGATCAGGCGCAGGGCCTCGCGCATGCCGAAGTTCATGTTGACCGGTGCGGTGTGGTGATACACCCGGTCACTGCCCCAGTACTGATTCAGCAAGCTGACGTCGAGGTACCAGTTGGGCACCTTGCCGCTGCGGGCAGCCAGCTTCTCCTCGGCGCGGGGACCCATCGAGAAGGGACCGAGGCCGGGAGGGCAGCTCAGGCCCTTTTGGCTGCAGCTGTAGGCCAGATCAACCTTCCATTCATCGAGATACAGGGGCACTGCACCTAAAGAGGTCACCGTGTCCAGCAGCAGGAGACAGTCGTGCTGACGGCAGAGGTCACCGATGCCCTCCATGGGCTGGCAGACACCCGTTGAGGTCTCGGCATGGACCATCGCCAGGACCTTGGGCTTGTGCTGCTTCAAGCCCGCTTCGATCTCATCAAGAATGAAGGCTTCGCCCCAGGGCTTCTCGATGGTCTGGACATTGGCGCGGTAACGGCCCGCCATGTCCTGAAGACGCAAACCGAAGTAGCCCTTAACCGCCACGAGGACGGTGTCGCCAGGCTCAACGATGTTGGCGATCGTGGCTTCCATAGCCGCCGATCCCGTGCCACTCATCGGCAGGGTCAGGCGGTTATCGGTTTGCCAGACGTAGCGGAGGAGCTCCTGCACTTCGCCCATCAGGGCGACATACAGGGGGTCCAAATGGCCGATCGGCGAGCGGCTGAGGGCCTCAAGAACCGTCGGGTGGGCATTGGAGGGGCCAGGTCCCAGCAGCAAGCGCTCCGGAGTATCGATCGGAGCAAGCGACAGCCGATGTCGATCTGACACGGTTGATGAGATGGAAGCCAAGGCCTGGGAGGGGGCTGGATGGGTTGAGACTACGCAGTCGCAGGTGCGAGCGAATCAGCGGGCGCGCACGTTGGTATCAGCCAAGCCGCGGCAAAGGTGCTCAAAAGGAGCACGCACAACACTGTTGATGAGCTCCGCATTAGCGGCACCGGAATCGAGCAATTTCTCGCTAATCACATCGGCCATCAGGGCGATGCTGCGAACGGTGGGACCAGTGGGGACACCGAGGCTCTTATAGGTGTCATCGAGGCCGTTCAGGACCCGCTCGTTCAGGATTGTGCTGTCGTCAGCCACCAAGGCGTAGCTGGCGTAGCGAAGGAAGTAATCCATGTCCCGCAGGCAGGCAGCCCAGCGGCGCGTGGTGTAAGCGTTGCCGCCGGGTAGCAACAGCTCGGGATCCGACTGCCAGAGGCGCTGGCTGGCCTCGCGGACGATTTCAGCGGCTTCGCAGTTGATCAGCTCAACCGCAGCAAGACGCAACGACGATTCAGAGAAATAGGTGGCGATTCGGTCAATGGCCGAGCCGTCGAGATAACGGCCGAGCTGGTCGTAACGGCCGATCAGACCGGTGATGGCATCACGCATTGGGGGTGTGAGATCGACGCACCTGGGTTGGACCGTAGCACCGGCAAACGTCCAGATCCCTTGCTGGATCGAGGTTTTGAAGAAGTTGACAGAAACGGTTACTCAAACCAGCGGAGGAGTCCAAAACAGGCCGATCAGTCCTCTATTTGGTTACGGGCGATACAAAGCGGGGTCAACGCCGATCACTACGGTCTGAGCCGTCCGGTACAGGCCGGCACTCACCAAGCCATTCTCAACGCGTCATGGCCAAGACCGCCCAGGACGTCCTCCGTCAGATCAAGGACGAAGGCATTGAACTGATTGACCTCAAGTTCATTGACCTCCACGGCAAGTGGCAGCACCTCACCGTCACCCCTGATCTGGTTGAAGAGGAAGCCTTCACCGAGGGCGTTGCCTTTGACGGCTCCTCCATCCGCGGCTGGAAGGCCATCAACGAGTCGGACATGGCCATGGTGCCCGACCCGAACACCGCCTGGATCGACCCCTTCTACGGCCACAAAACCCTCAGCCTGATTTGCTCCATTCAGGAGCCCCGTAGTGGCAAGCCTTACTCCCGCTGCCCCCGTGCCCTGGCACAGAAGGCTCTGGACTACCTGAGCTCCAGCGGCCTGGCCGACACGGCTTACTTCGGACCCGAGCCCGAGTTCTTCGTTTTCGACGACGTCCGCTACAAGAGCGCCAATGGCTCGAGCTTCTACAGCGTCGACTCGATCGAGAACCCCTGGAATACCGATCGCGTTGAAGAAGGCGGCAACCTCGCCAACAAAATTCAACTGAAGGAGGGCTACTTCCCCGTCGCCCCGAACGACACCCTTCAGGACATGAGGACCGAGATGCTCCTCACCATGGGCTCCCTGGGTGTGCCCATCGAGAAGCACCACCACGAGGTCGCCACCTCCCAGCATGAGCTGGGCATGAAGTTCGCCGAGCTGATCACCGCGGCGGACAACGTGATGATCTACAAATACGTCGTGCGCAACGTTGCCAAGAAGTACGGCAAGACCGCCACGTTCATGCCCAAGCCGATCTTTGCCGACAACGGCAGCGGCATGCACGTTCACCAGAGCATCTGGAAGAACGGCGACACCCTGATGTGGGGCGACGGCACCTACGCCAACCTGTCCCAAACGGCCCGTTGGTACATCGGTGGCCTGCTGAAGCACGCCCCCAGCTTCCTGGCCTTCACCAACCCGACCACCAACAGCTACAAGCGCCTGGTGCCCGGCTTTGAAGCACCGGTGAACCTGGTGTACTCCCAGGGCAACCGTTCCGCCGCCGTCCGCATCCCGCTGACCGGCATGAATCCCAAGGCCAAGCGCCTGGAATTCCGCTCAGGCGACGCTCTGGCAAACCCCTATCTGGGCTTTGCCGCCATGCTCATGGCCGGCATCGACGGCATCAAGAACCAGATCGACCCGGGCAATGGCACCGACGTCGACCTGTTCGAACTGCCCGCCGAGGAGCTTGCGAAGATCTCGACCGTTCCCGCGTCCCTCAACGGCTCACTGGAAGCCCTCAAAGCTGATCACGAGTACCTGTTGGCCGGTGGCGTCTTCACCGAAGACTTCATCGACAACTGGATCGCCCTGAAGTACGAGGAGGTGCAGCAGCTGCGCCAGCGGCCCCACCCCCACGAATTCACCATGTACTACGACGCCTGATCAGGGTCTCGTTCATGGCAGCCCCGGCTTCGGCCGGGGCTTTTTGATGGCGAGTCAGCTGTGACGCAGCTGCTCGATGGCGCTGTCATGCAGCCGTTGCTCATGGGCATGGCGCTGGGCCCAAACCAAGGTCTGAGCGTCGACCCGCTCCTCATGGTCCAGGTCGGGCTTGGCCCGGCGCTGTGACAGCCAGCCGCTCAGCCGACGGGCAGCACGCTGGCGCTCTCGCACCCAGGCGACATAGTGCGGCTCATTCAAACGAGCAGAGGGGGTGGTATCGATCATTGACTTCCTCCATCATGTTTCACAGATTCATTCTGTAGCTGTTGCTACCAGTTTCCGCGCATCTCCATCAATCTTGATCAGAGTTCAAGCCGATACAAGTCCACGGCGACTGCATCCCATCGGCTGAAATAGGTGCCACATGAGATCAGTGGCATCCCGCCCATGGCTGACGCCGTCACCAAGCTCGCCTACGAGGCCCTACAGCAGGGCAAGAGCCTGGTCGGGGTCGCCCACAAGGAGATCAGCACACGCCTGATGGAATTTGTGGCGCCCGATGGAGCGCCCAAAACCCTGCCCATTCCGCCCCAGATGCTGCGGGACCTGCAGGCCTCCCACAAGGCCCTGCTGGACCTGGATTGGCAAGAAGCAGAAGCGGGGCTGTATCCCACCAACTTGCTCTTTGATGCCCCCTGGGGCGATTGGGCCGCGCGCTACCCCCTGGTCTGGCTGGACATGCCCAGCACCTGGACCAGGCGCTCCGAGCGCAACGTCCGTGACCTTCCGACCAATGTCGAGACCGAGAACTATCCCGACTACTACCTGCAGAACTTTCACCATCAAACCGATGGCTATCTGAGTGATCACTCGGCGACCCTCTACGACCTGCAGGTCGAGATCCTGTTCAACGGCACGGCCGATCCCATGCGCCGGCGGGTGATCAAGCCGTTGGTCCAAGGCCTTCGCGCCTTCGGTGACCGACCCAGCAGCTCCCTTCGGGTTCTGGACGTCGCCACCGGTACGGGCCGGACCCTGCATCAACTGCGAGCAGCCCTGCCCCAGGCGCAGCTCGTGGGCCTGGATCTGTCATCGGCCTACCTGCGCCAGGCCAATCGCTGGCTCTCGCAACGTCCATCGGAACTACCGCAGCTGGTCCAGGGCAACGCCGAGTCGATGCCCTTTGCAGAAGGGAGCATGCAGGGGGTGACCTGCGTCTTCCTAATGCACGAACTTCCAGGCGAAGCGCGTCAGGCCGTGATCGAAGACTGCTTCAGGGTTCTGGAACCTGGTGGTGTCCTCGTGCTTGCGGATTCCGTCCAGCTGGCTGACTCACCGCAATTTGAAGTCGCCATGGACAACTTCCGCCGGATGTTCCATGAGCCGTACTACCGCGACTACATCGGCGATGACATCGACGCTCGCCTGAGCGCAGCAGGATTCAGCGGAATTCGTGCCCAATCCCATCTGATGACCCGGGTCTGGACTGCCACCAAGCCCTGACACAGGGCTTGCCACTACTCGCTCGCTCCATAGGGTCTGCTGATGAGCAACCCCTTTCACGTGCGCTGGCTCAACGGCTGGTCCTTCCAGACCGTGCTGATGGAGGGGGCAGTTCAAGTGGAAGCACGAGGCTTCGGAATCTGTCTGCGGACTCCGGTGCGAGCTGGCGAGAGCCCGACGGCAGCCGCTGATCGCCTGGTTCTGGCAGAGGACCGGCGCCGCCGTGCCCTGCATGCCGCCTGGCTCAGGGGAGAGCGACTCAAGGCGAATAGTCCAGATGGCCTGACTCCTGAGGGCAGCAGTCAAGAACAGGCTCCTAGCCCCACCGGACGTTCGCTGATTCGCGTCGCCGCCTGAACGTGACGGTTCAACGCTTCAACAGGACGGCCATGAGGGCGCCCACGCCGCCCCAACGCAGGAATTGCCAAACAACCCGCTCACTCCAGAGGGTGGCCTGAAGCGGACTTGGGAGCGGATCCAACAGTCGCTGGGCTGCTGAGAGCCGCTGTCGCAAACGACGGGCCTGGAGGCTGTCGTCGGAGGGTTCCAGGCGCTCAGCGGCCGACACGGTGGCCAGCAGGTTGGCCAGTTGATGCAGCCAGCGGATCGGCTGGTAGGGGGAGCGCGGTCGCTGTTGCATGGCGTCAGGATGGCCTGGTCCCAACGGATCCGTCCAGTGCAGGCTCAACAGGCGAAGCAAAATCCGCGGGAGTGGCCCCTGGAGAGCCAGCAGTTGGCGCAGGCATTGCATCAGAAGCTGGCCATCAGCAACCAGGACTGGCATGCGCTCAAGGCACAGCCCCAACGGCGGGCAGCCGAGCAACTGACAGCAGCACTGGTGCTGCTGCTGGATCCAGCCAACGGCCCGGCCTCAGCTGGCGTGAGCGCACAGAGGCAACAGGCGACGGCCCTGGTGGAGCATGCCCTCGGCTGGCTCAAGGGTGACCTGAAGGACCCCGGCTGCCCGACGCACGGCCACTAGGCCCTGCGCATCGCCACTTGGACGCGGTTGCCCCTGCGGCTCCAGCGCACATCTTCGAAGCACTGGTGGATCAGGAACAGGCCCCGGCCACTCGCAGCATCGAGTCGGTCCGGAAGCGCAGCGACGCGGGCTTGGGCAGGCAGGCCAGGTCCCTCATCTTGAACCTGAAACACACACCACCTGGGGGAGAGGATCCGGCGAATCCGAACGCACTTCAGGGGGTCGTTGCCATTGCCGTGGCGCACGGCATTGACCAGGACCTCCTGGAGGCCCAACTGGAGCGTGGCCTGTTGTTCGGCGCATTGAATCGGCTCCAGCAACAGCTCCAGCAGCGGAGCGAGATGCAGGGTCGATGGGGTGATGTAGTCAGCCCAACGCAGCGCCATAGAGCCCCGGAGAGGGGAACAGCGAACGGTTTGACCCTACCGCCGAGTGAAGCGCCGTGCTTCAGGACGCCACGCGTTGTTGCACCCCTGGGTGAGAGAGCAAGGCATCCATCAGACGGACCCCCCGCAACTGATTCACCAGGGGCATGTGCCCCTCCGGAGCTTCGAGGGTCCAGGTGAAGGCCTTGGGGTAACGGGTCCAGATCCCCGCTTGCTTCCAGCCAATCCGCGGCCAAAGCTGCTCCCAGCGGTTGCCCAGGTTGCGCAGCAAACGCAGTTGAACGGAGAAACCAAAACGAGCCTGGGAGAAGGTCACCCAAAGGCGATCCAGACTCTCAAGATCCACGGAGGCCATCGGCGGGACCTCGGAGTAATAGACGTAGCCGCGTTTTTCGGCTGCCGGTCCAGCCAACTGGCGCAGGTGCTCGCTCGTTAGACGGTCGGCTTCCTCGAAGTCCTGACGAATCAAGGCCAACTGCAGGGGGCCGTAATCCAGGCCCTGGCCACTGGTCACTGCGAGCCAGCCCTCTGGGAAACGGGTCCAAAAAGCCTGGGAGAGGGCGTCGTCCTCGGAGACCAACAACTGGATCAGGGTCCCGCAGGCCCAGTCGTCTCCAGTGGCATCCCAGCGGTCAATTTGATCGGCGATCAAAGAACGGCACTCACTGCTGAGCTGCAGCACCTGCGGCAGAAGGGAGCGCCGTTGGCGCGGAGCGCTCGTCAGAAAGCGCTCGATCAACTGGTCAGCGCTGACCGTGGTTGTGACGGGTGGTCCGGAGAGCATGGAGACGGGCTGACCTGACGCTGGTGCGACAGCGTTGGCCCACTATGTCAGGCATTGCAGTCCCATAGCGGCGAGAAGCCCACCCAGGATCATCGCCATGGCTGATCGCCAATCGATTGAGGCTTTCCTGCAGGACCCGGGTCCGGTGGTGGATGTCCGCGCCCCAGCTGAATTCGAAAAGGGCCATATCCCTGGGGCCCAGAACCTGCCTCTGTTCAGCGACCAGGAGCGTGCAGAGGTCGGAACGAGCTACAAGCAGCAGGGGCGCACTGCGGCGGTGCAGCTCGGCCTCTCGCTGGTGGGGCCAAAGCTGGCCTTCCTAGGGGAAAAGCTGCAGACACTCAGCAAAAGCCATCCAGGGCAACCCCTGAAAATTCACTGCTGGCGCGGCGGAATGCGCTCGGGGAGCATCGCCTGGCTAGCCGAAACCCTCGATCTTGAGGTTCTGCTGCTGGAGGGTGGATACAAGAGCTATCGCCAGTGGGTCCTCGCGCTGATGGAGCAGCCCTGGCCCATTCGCCTTCTCGGCGGACGGACAGGGACGGGGAAGACCGACCTTCTGGTGGCCCTGGCGGAACAAGGCGTGGCGGTGCTGGACCTCGAAGGACTGGCGAATCACCGCGGCAGCAGCTTTGGCGGCTTGGGTTTGCCGGCCCAGCCGACCACGGAGCACTTCGAAAACAAAATCGCTGAAGTGCTGCAGCAGCACCGCTCGGCCCAAGAGATTTGGGTTGAAGCCGAAAGCGTGCAGGTGGGCCGCTGCCGGATTCCCTCGGGGCTCTGGCAGCAGATGCAGGGGGCTCCGCTGCTGGAAATCACAAGACCGGTTGAGGAGCGACTGGAGCAGCTGGTGGCGGTCTACGGGATCCAGGACCCCCTGGCCCTTGCCGATGCCACCCAACGGATCGCCAGACGCCTGGGTCCCCAACGCACCAAAACCGCCCTCGAGGCGATCGAGCAAGCGGATTGGCATGGCGCCTGTGCGCAGATGCTGGACTACTACGACCGCTGCTACGACCACGAGCTCGAGCGCCATGGTCAAACCGAAGAGCCAAGCCCACGGGAGCGACTCGACTGTGCGGGGCTCACTGCGCAGGGAGCCGCCGAGCAACTGATCGAAAGCGGAGCGGCAACCAGATCCGCCGGGCAGCATCACTAGGATCAGCCTTTGCGATAACGGGCGATGGCCGCGATCCAGTTTTTCCCCGGTGTGGATGAGCCGGTCGTGCCCGATATCCGTATGACCCGTTCGCGGGATGGTCGCACCGGTCAGGCGATCTTCGTGTTCGATCAGCCCCAGGCCCTCTCCCCCGAGACCATGGCTGACAT